>CAVAHH010000144.1:0-5121 GCA_963588395.1 bacterium | reverse complement strand
GTAAATAGCACTGCCTTTGCCTGCGACAGCATCTGCAAGCTGGAAACGGATATTGACGACGCCAGCGGCGAGCTTTTGGGCTATACGCTGCAGCGGCTGCTGGAGGCCGGCGCGCTGGAGGCGCATTACGCTCCTGTATTTATGAAGAAAAACCGTCCTGCCTGGGAGCTTACCGTGCTTTGCCGTGAGGAGGATAAAGAAAGGCTGGAGATGATTATCTTTGCCGAAACTACGACGATCGGCATCAGGTGCGTGCGTATGCAGCGTGATATCTTGCCGCGGCGCAGGGGCGTGGTGCGCACTGAATTTGGTGACGTAGAGGTGAAGCTGTGCCGGGTGGGCGGCAGCGAGCGCTGCTACGTGGAATACGACAGTGCCGCCAAAATCGCCCGTACGCAGGGTGTGCCGCTGCAGGCTGTGTACATGGCAGTGAGGATTGCGCAAAAAAAGATTAACTAACCATAAAAATATGTTATAATATCAACATCAAACCCCGATGATGAATGGAGATACCATGACTAACATAACTAACATATTTGATTTGGTAGAGGATTTTTATACACAGGATGAGGAATGGAATACTGTTCTGGAGCAAAAATACGCAGAAAATTTTTTACGTATAAAAATGTGGCAGGGTGCTACTGACCAAGAGCTTGTAAAGATTTGGGACTATATCACGATTTTGTGCATCTATATCGGCAATTCTGACAGCTATCTGGGTGATATGACGCGCGAGGATTTTATTGACTGCGTCGGCTGGTGCTGCCGCAATGTATCCGGCTTTAAAGCGACGGTGAAAAACGTCGGCAGCTTTTTGGATATTATTATTGAACTGTTTGCGTTTTTGAAAAAGGGACGCATTATTACCGGCGAAAAGGCGCCTGTGGAGGCCAAGGCAAGGCTGCTTGTGGATGGCGGGCTGCAGATTATCGCCGAAGACGGTAGCTTTTTGCCCAAGTACGAGCGCTATAATTTGTATGCCACACCGGATTTGCCGACAAAAATTTTCCTGAATATCGGCGAGCGCCTGCAGGATTTACTGGACGCGGTGCAAAAGCTTTTTTCGCGCAAGGAATACAGGCGTGACATTGAGCGCGCCAGCTTTTTGCACAGCGGCATTTTAACTGGCGGCGCACCCGATGCCAAGGGTAACGAGGACGAATATTCGCAGACCTTTTGGGATTATTTTCTTTTTGACTACCGCATGCTGGCTGACGATAAAACGCCGTTGCAGCACTACCATGATATGCTCAGCTCCGAAAAGGACGGAGATCTGGAGGTGCTAGAGGAGCTGATCGAGGCAAGGCTCGTCCTGTTCGAGGTTGCAGGCAGGACGGAGGAGGGCTTGTACACCTGCCTGGATATCTTGACTGGCGAAACCTACAGGCTGATTTTGCCGATTGATGATGATATGGACACCAGGGACTACGTTTTCATGGGTCATATTTTTTATGACAATACCATGGTGATGAACTTTATCCGTGGGATGCTGATGAATAAGGTTGCGCGCAAACGCTTTTTGGAGGTAATGGATAAGGCTAGGGATTGGTTCGCTGTGCGTGCTGGCGGCAAGATGAGCTGGGAAGCTTTTGTCTGCCGCAACCCCATCTTTGTCCGTAATGCGTCCTTGCTTTATTCTGCCTTTGCCCATCTTGGCAGCTTTAATTATCAAACCATGGTGCATGACTATAAGCCGGAGCTGTATTTTCCCCATGCTGCGGAAGATGTTTTTGAGCTACTGCCGCAGATTATGTATGCGAATAATTTTTCGGCCTACGACATCAGTCTGGCAATTACCATGTTCTGCGACTATCTGGGCAAAATAGAGAGCTTTGATAAGCGAGGCTACAGGGCGGAGGAATGGGTGGGTGCCGTCATCTGCAACTTTGTGGCAGTAAACGGAGTCTACATCTATAAGCCCGAGCAGGTGGCACGGATGTGCCATAATGCACGCAGGGGGGCTATTGAAACGCTGACGGACAGGATAGATATCGCGCTAAAATTAGAGGAGCATGACCCGCGTTATATTAACGAAGAGGGCCTGCTGTTTATGCTGTTGCAATAAAAGGAGGCTGGCAGAAAGTGAAATGTGATTTTTGCGGACACGAGGTTGCTGCAGGTACGGTGGAATGTCCTTACTGCCACTACCGCTTTAAGATTGACGCCCAGGTGCTCACTCCTGAAGAACGCGATACATTTGACGGAGTAACGATAGACGAACTTAGCGGCACTGCCGACGAGGGACGCACGCAGGGAGCTGTTACGGACAACAGCACCGGCACCGGCTATGGCGGCAGCTATGGCCAGGGGCAGCAGGTGCCGCCTAATATCAAGGTGCACACCTTTGGCTGTGGCAGCGGTATTTTGATGACGTTTTTGATACTTTGCGGCATTGTGGCGGTAATCTTCTTTTTACTGCCCACCTTTATCGTATTTGCTGCAATCGGTGCCGTGGTGGTTTTCATCATGCGTTTGTTTATGTAAATTTTGGCGGTGGTTTTGGGAGCCGACGGGCCCCAAGCTGTCGCTTTTTGTATTTGCGTGTAAAATCCATAAAAAATTTTAAAAAACCGCAAAAATTTTAGAGGATTTTTGCGACTGACGGCGAATAGTATGCAGGTACACAATGTGTGAAAAGAATAGGAGGCATAAAGATATGCATAGTTACAGCATGGATCTTGGCGGCAGAACCTTAACCATTGAAGCCGGCAAGATTGCAAAGCAGGCTAATGGCGCAGTATTAGTTCGTTATGGCGATACTGCCGTAGTAGTTGCCGTTACCGGCACCAAAACCCCGCGTGAGGGTGTAGACTTCTTCCCCTTGACTGTTGATTTTGAAGAGAAAATGTACGCCGTAGGTAAAATTCCCGGCGGCTTTATTAAACGTGAGGGCCGTCCCAGCGAGCAGGCTATTTTGACCAGCCGCCTCATTGACCGTCCCATCCGCCCGATGTTCCCTGAGGGCTATCATAACGATGTACAGATCGTTGCTACCGCGGTTTCCGTAGATCCCGATAACGCACCGGATATGCCTGCGATGGTGGGCGCTTCCTGCGCACTGTCTATTTCTGATATTCCGTTTGAAGGTCCTATCGCCGGCGTACGCGTAGGCCTGATTGATGGTCAGTTCATCATCAACCCGACTGTTGAACAGTTTAAGGTTAGTCAGCTGAACCTGGCAGTTGCAGGCACCAAGGACGCTATCCTGATGGTAGAAGCAGGTGCAAACGAGGTATCCGAGGAAACCATGCTGGACGCTATCTGGTTCGGCCATGGCGTTATCAAACAGCTGGTAGAGTTCCAGGAGAAAATTGTTGCTGAAATCGGCAAGCCCAAGATGGAAGTTCCCTTCTATGCTCCTCCTGCAGAAATCGCTGCCGAAATCGAAGAATACGGCGCCCAAAAGCTGAAGGACGCACTGATGGATGCCAACAAGCTGGAGCGTGAGGAAAACGTTGCCAAGGTTAAGGCAGAAATCGCTGAAGTATTTATTGAGAAATATCCTGATAATGCCGCAGACGTTGCTTATATCACCCAAAAGCTGGTAAAGAAGATCGTCCGCCGCACTATCTCTGTAGATAAGATCCGTCCTGACGGCCGTCAGCTGGACGAAGTACGTCCTGTAAGCTGCGAGGTGGGTCTGTTGGCACGTCCGCATGGCAGCTCCCTGTTTACTCGTGGTCAGACCCAGATTTTGAACGTGCTGGCGCTGGCTCCGCTGCGTGAGGCTCAAATCCTTGATGGTTTGGGCGCTGAGGAAACCAAGCGTTACATCCACCATTACAACTTCCCGCCGTACAGTGTTGGCGAAACCAAACCGCTGCGCAGCCCCGGCCGCCGCGAAATCGGCCATGGTGCTTTGGCAGAACGCGCTCTGCGTCCGGTTATTCCTTCTGAAGAAGAATTCCCGTACGCTATCCGCCTGGTATCCGAGGTTTTGGAATCTAACGGTTCCTCCTCCATGGGTTCTGTTTGCGCCAGCACCCTGTCCTTGATGGATGCAGGCGTGCCTATTAAGGCTCCTGTAGCAGGTGTTGCTATGGGCTTGGTAAAAGACGGCGACTACTTCACCATCCTCACCGATATCCAAGGTTTGGAGGACGCTTTGGGCGATATGGACTTTAAGGTAGCAGGTACTGCCAAGGGCATTACCGCTATCCAGATGGATATCAAGATTGACGGCATCAATAAGGATATCTTTACCCAGGCATTGGCACAGGCAAAGCGTGGCCGTGAATTCATCATGGGCAAGATGATGGCTTGCATCAGCGAACCGCGTAAGGAGCTGTCCAAGTACGCACCCAAGATTACCACCATCCATGTAGATCCTGACAAGATTGCCAAGGTAATCGGCCCCGGCGGTAAGATGATTAAAAAGATTGTCGACGAAACCGGTGCCAAGATTGATATTGATGACAGCGGCCGCGTATTTATCGCAGCTGTTAACACCGAAGCTGCCAACAAGGCTATCGAAATGATCGAGGGCATTACCGCAGAGGCTGAACCCGGCAAGATTTACACCGGTAAGGTTACCCGTCTGATGAACTTTGGCGCCTTCGTAGAGATTTTGCCCGGCAAGGAAGGACTGGTACATATTTCCCAGCTGTCCACCGAGCACGTAGACAAGGTAGAGGACGTTGTCAGCGTAGGCGACGAAATCGTTGTCAAGGTTACCGAAATCGACAGCAAGGGCCGCATCAACCTGTCCCGTAAGGCAGTGCTGATGAAAGGCATGCAAAAATAAGCTAAAATTATAGGAGAGCTGCCCGCGTTGTGGCAGCTCTTTTTTAAAAAAGGAGATTGTGCAACATGAAGAACAGAGGCTTTGAAAAGGTCAGCAAGTATGCTGCCGTGGACTTTCCTATGCCGGAGCGCAAGACCGAGCTGAGTGCCGGCTACGACATTTGTGCCGCCGAGGACGTAACCATTGAGCCTGGCAAGCTGTTGCTGGTGCCCACAGGCGTGAAGGCCTATATGCGTCCGGGCGAATTTTTGGGACTGCACATCCGCAGCAGCATCGCGGTGAAAAAGCACCTGTTGCTGGTGAACAATGTGGGCGTTATTGATGCCGACTATTATAACAACGCCGACAATGAGGGCCATATTATGGTGGCGCTGTTG
>CAVAHH010000143.1:0-5171 GCA_963588395.1 bacterium | reverse complement strand
GCTTTGACCTCGCCGCGCTGCCGTGTGGGTGCGCGGGTGCTGCGTGCGGATTCGCGTGCTGTGGGCGTTGCCGGTGGCACTAGCGGTGGCAACAAGCTGCTTTTGGAGCACATTTACCGTGAGGCCAGCCTGCGTGATGGCGATATCATCGTCACCAGTGGCTACAGCGGCAGCCATCCTGCTGATATTTTGATTGGCAAGGTTACTGCTACCCGTATGGATAACGTGGGCCTTCTGCAGGAGGCGGACGTTACGCCGACGGCTGATATAGCAGACGTGGAGCAGGTTTTGGTTATAACAGGCTTTACGCCGGAAGCGAAAATTGTATTACAGGGAGGACAGGCAAAATGAGGAGACTGATTTGGCCCGTCCTGTTTCTGCTTTTTATGCTGCTGCAGGCAGCAGTATCGGTGTATTATACCGGCTGGATTTCCTGTGACCTGCAGCTGTTGGCCTTGTATGCCTATGCCATGCTGCGCGGCGAAAGGGCAGGCGCTCTGGCCGGCGGCATCGTGGGCTTTTTTCAGGACGCCATGACTGTCGGCGTCTTTGGCTATCATATTATCACGCGTGTCTGCGTGGGGTATGCTGTGGGACTGACCAAGGAAAAGGTGTTCCGCGATAATTTCGTTTACCATATGAGCGCCATTGCGACTATCAGCCTGGCGCTGCGCTTTGCCTATTGGTGGTTGGCGCTTATCCGCAGCGGCGGACGCTGGAGCATCTTTTTCAGCTATACCTGGGATTCGCTGGGTTTTGTGCTGGGAAACGTGCTTTTGGTGTGGCCTGTGGTGATTATCATGAAGCTTGTCTATGAATGGATAAAGAAGGAAGATATTTCGTATTAAGCAAGGAGGCAGACATCGCCCATGGAAAATAGAAACCAGACGGTAAGGCTGCATACGCTGCTGCTTGTGTGCCTGATGCTTTTTACCGTGCTGATTGGTCGCATGGTGTACCTGCAGCTGTGGCGTGGTGATTATTATGCCAAGCAGTCAGATGGCAACCGTTTGCGCCAATCCAGGATTATCGCACCCCGCGGTTTGATTTATGACAGCGAGGGCAAGGAGCTGGTAAATAATCTGCCGGGATATGCTGTGGTGCTGCAAAAGCAGTCCAGCTATAAGCCCGAAACGTTGCAGCGTCTGAGCGCGCTTTTGGGGATGCCGGTAGAAGAAATAAATAAAAAAATCAAGGAAAGCGAAAATTATTACGAGCCTATTATGCTCAAAAATAATCTTGACCAGCAGCTGGTGACAAAGATTGAGGAGCAACGGCGCTACATGCCCGAGGTAATGCTTTCTGTGCAGCCTATCCGCAACTATCCCTACCACGAGCTTGGCGTGCACGCCTTAGGCTACGTAGGCGAGGTTAGTGCCTACGAGATCGAACAGGGGTTATTCAAAAATGTAGCACAGGGCAGCCTTGTTGGTAAGGCGGGGTTGGAAAAAAGCTATGATCAATACCTGCGCGGTGAGGACGGCGCCTTTATGGAAGAGGTTGACGTTGGCGGTAATGTCGTCAAGCACTACGATTCCGTCCAGCCTGTGCCTGGCAAAAATTTAAAGCTGACGCTGGATTACGAGCTGCAGAAGACGCTGGAGGAGTTTACGGATAAGCACCTGGCGTATCTGCGCAGCTCCGGTATCGCCCCCGGCGCCAGGGCGGCGGCGGTTGTGGCTATTGACCCGCGCAACGGCGCGGTCCGTGCTATGGTGAGTCGTCCGGGGTATGATCCTAACTGGTTCGTGCATGGTATTTCCTCCAAAAACTGGAATTCTATTAACAACGACCCCAACTACCCCATGAACAATAAGGTAATCAGCGGCGAATATCCGCCTGGTTCTACATTTAAGATAGTCACAGGCAGTGCTGCCTTTGAGCTGAAGAAAGTCGGTTTGTACGAGCCGATCTTTGACGGTGGCTTTCATCCTATGGTTCCTACCATGGGTAATGCAGGCGGTGAGGTCTTGGGTTGGCTGACCTTTATCAAGGCGCTGGCTATGAGTGATAACGTGTATTTTTACGAGCTTGGCTATCGCGTAGGCATTGATAATATTGAAAAATATGCGCATATCTATGGCTTTGGCGAGCGCACAGGCATTGACCTTGAGGGCGAAAGTAAGGGCCTTGTGGCCTCCAAAAAGGTTAAACATGAAATTTGGGACGAGGACTGGCGCCTGGGTGACACCTTCAACGCCGCCATCGGCCAGGGCTTTAACCTGACTACGCCCATCCAGCTTTCGGTAATGCTGAGCATTGTCGCCAACGGCGGCATTAAGTACCAGCCGTTTTTGGTGGACAGCATCACCAACGCCGACGGTAGCGTGTTTGCCCGGCCTAAGCGGGCGGACGGTAAGCACATTGACGTATCGCAGCAGACGATTGACTACATTCGCATGGGTATGAGAGCGACGACGCAGGAGGGTGGTACGGCATCGTACTTTTCGGGTCTGCCCAAGCAGATTGCCGGCAAGACCGGTACAGCCGAAAACTCACATGGACGCGACCATGGTTTGTTTGTTGCCTATGGTCCTGTTGATGACCCCGAGCTGGTTGTGGTGTGCATCGTTGAGCAGGGCGGCTTTGGTTCTACTGCAGCAGGTCCTATTGTTTACAAAGCATTTGAGGAATTCTTCCAGGAGAAGGGCTACATGCCACGTCCTGAAAAGGGTGCCGCTCCCAAGGATTCGGTGCAGTAATTACGGAAGGAGCACGCAGTGGATATAAAACGTATTCTAAAAAATTTGGACTGGTGGCTGATTGCCGCCGTCGTTATGCTGATGGGCTGCGGTTTGGGACTGATAGACAGCGCGACCCATTCCTTTGCCGTCAGCACGGGCAAGGCCTGGCATGTGCAGCGTCAAAGCCTGTTTATGCTTTTTGGCGTAGCATTGGTGACGGTGTCGCTGGCCTTTGATTACAGAGTGCTGAAGAATTATGCCAGCAGGCTGTACATCTTCAATCTAATATTGCTTTTGGCTGTTATGTTCGTAGGTCACAGCCAGCTGGGTGCGCAGCGCTGGATTCAGATTGGTTCGCTCTCCTTTCAGCCGAGTGAGTTTGCTAAGGTGTTTTTAATCATCTGCCTGGCGACCTTCATGGATAAGCGCATTGAATGGCTGGAGGAATTTAAGGATTATCTGCCTGTTTTTGGCTATATTCTGCTTCCCTTCATCCTGGTTATGCGTCAGCCGGATCTGGGCACATCACTCACCTTTATTGCCATTTTAGTGGGTATGATATTCGTGAGCGGCTTTAAGTATAAATGGTTCTTCCGCCTGGGTGTGGCCTTTGTCGCCTTGCTGCCTGTTTTTTGGATGATTCTGAAGGATTACCAGAAAAACCGTATCCGCGTCTTTTTGAACCCCGAGCTGGACCCCTTTGGCAGTGGTTACCATGTTATTCAGTCTAAAATTGCTATCGGCAGCGGCGGTCTGCTGGGCAAGGGCTGGCTGGCCGGCACGCAAAGCCAGCTGAACTTTTTGCCAGAAAACCATACAGACTTTATTTTTGCCGTGGCAGGCGAGGAATTTGGCTTCATTGGTACGGTGTTTATCATCTGCCTGTACATGATTATTATCTGGCGTGGCATTGCTATAGCGTTAGATGCGGATGATGACTTTGGCATGCTGCTGGCTGTGGGAGTAACGTCGATGTTTATGTTTCACGTGATGGTTAACATCGGCATGACGGCAGGCATTATGCCTGTAACAGGCGTGCCGCTGCCCTTTTTGAGCTATGGCGTAAGCTCGCTGACGACGAATTTGATGCTGGTGGCGATTTTGTTGAACATTAAAGTTAGAAAGCAAAACCTGCAGTTTTAATAAGGATTGCAGCTAAGATATATCCTAGAGGAGAAATATAATTTGAAGAAGGATTTGACTATTGATATCTTGAGCAGCGTGCAAAAGCCCGCACGCTACACAGGCGGTGAGTTTGGCAGTATCGTCAAGCCTGCGGCCGAGGTGGAGGCTACAGTAGCACTGGCCTTTCCAGATGTGTATGAGGTGGGTATGAGCTATTTAGGCTTTAAAATTTTGTACCATCTGCTCAATAAGGAGCAGGGAGTGGCAGCAGAGCGTGTGTACGCTCCCTGGATTGACCTGGAAGCCAAAATGCGCGAACGCTCTATTGCGTTGTGTACGCTGGAAACAAAAAAAGCACTCAGCGAGTGTGATTTGGTGGGCTTTACGCTGCAATATGAGCTTTCGTACAGCAATATTTTGAATATGCTGGACCTTGGCGGTGTGCCGCTTTTGACGGCAGAGCGTACGGATGCCGATCCCTTCGTTATGGTGGGTGGTCCCTGCGTCTATAACCCCGAGCCTTTGGCCGACTTTTTTGATTTTGCTCTTATCGGCGAGGGCGAGGAGGTCATCATAGAGGTTATGCGTTGCTTTAAGGCTTGGAAGCGCGAGGGCAAGCCTGGCGGCAGACAGGAGTTTTTGCAGCGTGTTTCGCATATACCCGGTATTTATGTACCTAGCTTTTATGAAGTAACATATAATGAAGACAACACCTTTAAGGAGATCCGTCCGCTGCGTGCGGATGTTCCCAGTGTTATTCATAAGCGCGTGGTGCAGGATATGAACAGCATAGATTTTCCTACTGCTCCTATCGTTCCCTTTGGCGAGATTGTGCATGACCGCATTATGCTGGAGGTCTTCCGTGGTTGCAGCCGTGGCTGCCGTTTTTGCCATGCAGGCATGGTGTACCGCCCTGTGCGTGAGCGCAGGCCGGAGCTATTGATGGACTTATCGCGTAAGCTGGTGGATAATACAGGCTATAACGAAATCAGCCTGGTTTCGCTTTCCAGTGCTGATTATTCCTGCCTGGCACCTTTGGTGCATAAGATGATCGGTGAATTTAAGGACGACCGCGTCAGCGTGTCGCTGCCGTCGCTGCGTATAGATAGCTTTTGCGTGGCCATTGCCAAGGAGGTGCAGGCAGTGCGCAAGAGCGGCCTCACCTTTGCTCCGGAGGCAGGCAGCCAGAAAATGCGTGACGTCATCAACAAGGGCGTTACGGAAGAAGATTTGATGAACGCCGTGGGCGCCGCCTTTGAATCGGGTTGGAGCAGCGTTAAGCTGTACTTTATGCTGGGCCTGCCCTACGAAACAGACGAGGATGTGCTGGCGATTGCCGATTTGGCACGTAAGGTGCAATAC
>CAVAHH010000142.1:0-5186 GCA_963588395.1 bacterium | reverse complement strand
GCTTTGGTGTAGATTACGGCATAGTCGAAACCATGGCGCATTTTTACGCAGCCCAATATCTGGAGCCTGAAGTAGACTTTATTTTGGATATCGGCGGTCAGGACATGAAGTGCCTGAAAATCCACAATGGCGCCATCGATAACATCTTCCTGAATGAAGCCTGCTCCAGCGGCTGCGGCAGCTTTTTGCAGACCTTTGCCGAAATCCTTGGCTACAGTGCCGAAGAATTTGCCAAAATCGGTCTTATGGCGGATATGCCCGTTGACCTGGGCAGCCGCTGTACCGTCTTTATGAACAGCAGTGTTAAGCAGGCCCAGAAGGACGGTGCTTCTATTGCCAATATCAGTGCCGGACTGTCCATCAGCATTGTCAAAAACGCCTTATATAAGGTTATCCGTCCTGCCAGCAAGGACGCCATCGGCAAGCACATCGTAGTGCAGGGAGGAACCTTCCTCAACGACTGCGTGCTGCGTGCCTTTGAACAGGAAATGGGACTAGAGGTAGTGCGTCCCAACATCGCAGGCCTTATGGGTGCCTACGGTGCCGCACTATACGCTATACGTCGCCATGCAGCCGCACCGCATCCCACAACCCTACTCAACCTAGAGCAGCTACAGGAATTCGTCCATACCGTCAAGGGTACGACCTGCGGTCTGTGCAATAACCATTGTCATCTCACCATCAACACCTTTGCCGGCGGCAAGCGTTTTATCAGTGGCAACCGCTGTGAACGACCCATAACCCACATGGCACCGCGCGACGATTTTAACCTATACCGGCAAAAGCTGGAGCTACTCAAAAAGCTGCCTGTAAACGAAGCACCGACACGCGGCGTGATGGGCATTCCCATGGGGCTCAACATGTATGAGCTGTTGCCATTTTGGACGGCGCTTTTGGGCGAACTTGGCTTTAAGGTAGTGCACAGTCCTATAGAGGATAAAACAATTTACCGCTTAGGGCAGGGAACCATCCCCAGCGACACTGTCTGCTACCCTGCCAAGCTCATGCACGGCCACATCAAATGGCTGCTATCGCAGGGTATCACCAATATTTTTTATCCCTGCATGACCTACAACATCAACGAGCAGGGAACTGAAAACTGTTACAACTGCCCGGTAGTTGCCTATTACCCTGAGGTTTTACACGCCAACATGCGCGAGCTAATCGATAGCAATGTACATTTCTTCTTTGAATATCTGGGACTTTTGCACAAGAAAAAGCTTTTGCAAAAGCTGCAGGAAATGTTTGCCGGCACCTATCCCGATATCAGCAAAAAGGAATTCAAAAAGGCTATAGATGTTGCCTTTGCTGCCTTTTATAACTACGAGGCACAGGTTAAGGCCAGAGGACAGCAAATTATCAACCAGGCACGCGCCCAGCATAAGCCCATCGTGGTGCTTGCAGGCCGTCCCTACCACATCGACCCCAAGGTTAACCACAGCATTGACCGCCTTATCACGACTATGGGTGCAGCCCTCGTCAGCGAGGATGCTGTCAGCAGCCACATCTCACCGCAGCAGCTGTCACAAGACCTGCAGGTGCTCAACCAGTGGACTTACCACGGCCGCCTATACGCTGCCGCCAAATATGTCGCTGATAACCTGGACATGCATCTCATCCAGCTGGTAAGCTTTGGCTGCGGTTGCGATGCGATTACTGCCGATGAATGCCGCCGCCTGCTTGAGGAGCACGGACGCATCTATACGCAGATCAAAATTGATGATATCGACAACCTGGGAGCGGCCAAAATCCGTATTCGTAGTCTGTTTTCTGCAGCCCAGCTGTTTGATTTAGATAATAATTTAAGGAGCACTTCCTATGACAGAAGCCTCTAAGACCAGCTTTACTCCCTTCACGGAGGATATGAAAAAAACACATACGATTCTTATCCCCAGCATGCTGCCGATGCATTTTACGCTTTTGCAGTCTGCGCTCACCAGCTGCGGCTACAAGGCCAAAATTTTGCAGAACACCGGGCGTGATGTGATAGAAACTGGTTTGAAGTATGTAAATAATGATATCTGTTACCCTGCGCTTTTGGTTATCGGGCAGCTTTTGAATGCCTTGGAAAGCGGCAAATACGATTTACAACACACTGCGCTCATCATCAGCCAGACAGGCGGCGGTTGCCGTGCATCCAACTACATCTTTTTGCTACGCAAGGCACTGGAAAAGGCAGGTCTCACATACATTCCCGTTATCAGCCTCAACGTCAACGGTCTGGAAAAGCAGCCTGGCTTTCACCTGGACGCTTCCATGGTGCGCAAATTTTTAGCCGCCGTTATCTATGGTGACGCTCTTATGTACCTGACGAATAAAATCCGTCCCTACGAGGTAGTGCATGGCGCAACCGATAAGCTGGCACAAAAATGGCTGAGACGCCTTAGTGATGCCTTTCAAAGCGGTAAGGCGCAGGCGCTTAGCAGCATCAAAAGCTTTACTAACGCCATCGTCCGCGAATTTGCCGACGTTCCTATCACCAACAAGGAAAAAACCAAGGTTGGCATAGTAGGCGAAATTTACATCAAATATGCCGCCTTAGGCAACAACAACCTGGAAGGCTTTTTACAAAAGCAAAACTGTGAATACATGCTGCCTGGACTTTTGAACTTCGTAATGTATTGTGTTGATACCTATATTACCGACTACAAGCTTTATGGTGGCAGCTTTTTAAAGTATGGTGCCAACCAGGGTGCCATGTGGTATTTAAAGCACATGGAATCTATCCTGCACCAGGCGCTCAACACCGCACCCTTCAGCGCTCCTGCCACCTACGAGGAAACCAAGGCCATGGCCAAGGGCGTCATCGGCTATGGCAACAATATGGGCGAAGGCTGGCTGCTTACCGCCGAAATGCTGGAATTAGTGCACAGCGGCTACTGCAACATCATCTGTGCGCAGCCCTTTGGCTGCCTGCCAAACCACATCGCCGGCCGCGGCATGATTAACCGAATCAAAGAAATTGCTGAGGAAGCCAATATTCTGGCACTTGATTACGACGCCAGCGCTTCGCGCGTCAACCAGGAAAACCGCATTAAGCTGATGCTGGCAACCGCAAAATAAATTTTTTCAGTCTGCAACATTTTCTTACTTTCAGCTGTATTTATTATAGAGAGTTAAATTACTCTCACTAAAACAGCTTGAAAGGACTTGATCAATATGATGTTAAAAAAATTTGCCATGCTTATTATCTGTGCCGCTATGCTTAGTGCAGCAACTGCTTTCGCCAATGAGCCAGCTACTGAAGCAGTTCCTTTAAAGGAAGCAGGAACTACAACCGAAATTTTCTGCGGTATGCCTAACCCCTTTACCGACCACGCCAGTCTGCACCAGGCCGAAAAGGCAGCAGGCTACAAAATTAAGCTCCCCAAAACTATCTGCGGCTCGGACAGACGCGTTTACCGCACAGGCGCAGATATTTTAGAGGTAATCTATTACAAGGGTGATACCGAGGTGGCACGCGTGCGTAAGGCCAAGGGCTGCCACGATATCAGCGGTGACTACAACAACCATGCTTTGTCAGAACGCCGGACCACAGCCACAGGCTTTTTAGAGCTAAAGGGTGATAATGGTAAATATACACATGCTAACCGCGTAGAAAATGGTTACAGCTACTCTGTCAGCACCATTGCCTGCAGCAAGGAAGATCTACAAAAGCTGCTATTGCAGATAAAATAACACCAACCATTGGAGGAATTATAATGCTTGCAATACTGCAGCATCCATACTCCTATAAAAACATCTTAATAACGCTTGCTGCCATGTTGCACGATTTTTTGGGAAAGCCTGCTTCCCCAACGGCAAAAGCAACACAGACCGCAGCGCAGGGCCAGGCGGCACAGCTTTTAGGCAGCTATGGTAATGCTGTACTACGCCTGGCTTATTCGTATATGCATAATATGGCGGATGCTGAAGACATTCTGCAGGAAACGCTCATCAAATATCTGCAGACAAATTCCGTGCTTACAACAGAGGAACACAAAAAGGCCTGGCTTTTGCGCGTTGCAGCCAACCTGTGCAAAAACAAGCTGGACTATAACCGCTTACGCCAGGCAGATGATATTGACGAGCTTGCTGATACACTTGCCAGCGAAAAGCATAACGACCTAGCCTTTGTCTGGCAGGCCGTAAAATCTCTACCCGCAAACTACCGCGAAGCCATCCATTTATATTATTACGAAGGCTATTCCACCAGCGAAATTGCCTGTATTCTTGACCGCAACGAAAGCAGCATCCGTAGCGACCTGCGCCGCGGACGCGCTAAACTCAAGGAATTACTGAAGGAAGTGTATGATTTTGAGTAAGTCCTACAAGGAAATTATGGACAAGGTACAGGTGGACGATGCTATGCGCGACCGCGTTTTGGCAGACGTGCAAAAGCAAACCACCAGGAAAACAAGATTTTCCTTGCCCAAAATCATGCGTATTACCTCCTTAGTAGCCTGCCTGTTGCTGTGCATTGGCATTGCAGGCCTATATCCCTGGCAAAGGCATGCGCCAATCGTCGTTCCGCAGCCTGTGCTGCCACCAATTGAACAGGCTGCACCTGCAGCACCATCCTTACCACAAACAGAGCCGGCACCAGAGCACACCAAACAAAACGCAGACACAAAAGCCGAAGTACCGCCTGCTACAACGCAGCAACAGCAAGCAGCAGAACAAACAACACCCCCGCCTGCTGGCAGTGTTCAAACCAGTGAGGAGGAGCTGCAGCTTATGGAAGCAGGAGCTTCGGAAATAAAAAGCTTTGATTCAGATGAAGAATTATCGCAGTACGTGGGCTTTGATGTGCGTAATTTAAACAATGTTCCTTTCTGGACCAAAACCGTACAATACCAGGCATATGGTAAAGAGCTGGCGCAAATCACCTACAGCAACGATAAGCGCAGTCTGGTTTACCGCAAGAGTCCCGGATATGATGATAATTCAGGCGATTACACACACTATCCCTTTATTTGGGAAACAACACGCAACCGCCGCAATATCTCCCTCAAGGGCAACGGTACGCTATTTCACCTGGCTGTGTGGCAAAAGTATGGATACTCCTATTCTCTACGCAGCAGCAAGGGCATGAGCAACAAGGATTTTCTTAAAATTATCCTGTCTAATGAAGAATAAGGTTAGTTGAATAAACACAAATGATAAACCCCGGTGGTCTACTTCAGACCGCCGGGGTTGTTGCATCC
>CAVAHH010000141.1:0-5189 GCA_963588395.1 bacterium | reverse complement strand
CCCTATACCTTTGTAATGAACGGACAGACAGGTAAGCTGGTTGGCAGTCTGCCTATCGACAGGGGCAAGCTATGGCGTTATGGCTGCATTACGTTTAGTATTTGTACATTTGTCCTTTATTGGATTATTAAGTACATGATGTACTATTGAGGAGGTGCAGCAAGTGAAAAAGCTAGTGATGATTTTTACACTGCTGGCGGCACTTTTAGTGGCCAGCGTTACAGCTCTTGCCGCGCCTAGTCTGGTGGATGACGCAGGCGTTTTGACGGCAGTAGAACGTGAGCAGGTTCTTGCCGAGCTGCAAAAACAGGAAAAGCTGTATGATGTGCGTATGGCTGTTGTCTTAAAAAAAGATATTGGCGATGAAATACCTGGTAAATATGCCAATAAGCTGATTGATGACGTTTACAATGACGGTGCCAAGGGCAATATTGTGCTTTTACAGGTTACCGGCAAGCGTAAGTGGTATATTTCTACTGATAAAAAGCTGAAGGAAGTAGTTGTAGGTACTGACGGCGTGGAATATATTAGCAAGCCGATGGTTGCCAAGCTGAAGCAGGATAAATCTGCTGAGGCCTACATTACCTATGCTCAGCGTGCAGGTGAGCTTTTGGCCTTTTACGCCAAGGAGGGCAAGGGCTGGACTCCTGATACCAAGGCGTACAAGTTGGCACGCAAGGTTTTGGGGACGGCGCCTGCCCCCAGTTTGGTGGATGCAGGCGGATTCTTGACGCAGGCGCAGCGTGATGAGCTGTTGGCATTACTACAGCAAAAGGAGCAGGCGTATGGCGTGCGTCTGGGCGTTGTCAGCGTCGAGCCTGTAAGCGGTATGTCGGACAATGACCTGGGAAAGGCGCTGCTGCAAACAGGCTATACTAATGGAAAAAATGGCGGCATGGTGCTAGTATTGGTGCGTTCTGGGAGTGGTGATGGTGCTTACAGCTATGTTGTGACTAATGCCAAAATAGGTGCGCTTGTGAACGCAGACGGAAAATACCGCATCAAAGAGGCTGCGAGTAAAAAGGTAAAGGCCAAAGATTACCCGGGAGCGGTTGCAACCTACATTGAAGAGGCCGACAAGCTGCTTGCCTATTACCAGGAGGAGGGCGAGCCCTGGGATAAGGGCGTGGAGTTTAGCTATGAGGCATTGATCATCGCTATGATGCTGGCAGCAATTCCCACTTGGATTGTTGCAGGTGGGTATAAGGCTTCTATGAGCAACGTGTCCAAAAAGGTGGAGGCTGACAGCTATGTGAAGAACTTTGCCGTTGAGCACAGTAAGGATATATTTTTGCGTCGGGAAGTTATTGTGACGGAAAGATCTAAATCCAGCAGCAGTAGTGACCACGACTATAGCAGCAGTGATGACGGAACAGTTACCGACGATTACAGTGATGATGATCACGGCGGTGGCGGTGGCAGCTACTAGTGCCGTGGCTGCGCGTAGGCGCTAAAGGAGTGAATGCAGGTGCGCAGGACGACGATGAACGCAGGCTTTGCTGCCTGCTATTTGGTAAATTTGTTGCTTAACTGGGAAGGAGGGCTGGTGTCGATGCTGCTGTGGACTGCCAGCTATTGGTTTAACCTGCCATGGTATCCTGCAGCAGTGATGACTATGCTGTGGCTTGCAGGCGTGTTTGCCTTTACCTGGCTGCTGTCGTGGGGAGCGGCGGCACGCGATAATAACCACCCTAACAGCAGCATGAAAAACATTAATCCCTATTCTGGTAGTAATGCTAAGGTATTGCCGCCTGATAAGAAATGAGAAAGGAGCTGTGGCAAGTGCTGCAGCTCTTTTCGATTGCGCCGGAACATGTACTTGCAAAATTTCTTTCACGCAGTATGGTAAAGTATGATAAAATAGAATAGATATACTATGACTATGAGGTGAAGCGAATTGGTAAAGGTAATTGCTATTGCCAACCAAAAGGGTGGTGTTGGCAAGACTACTACAGCGGTGAACCTGGCTGCGTGCCTGGCTGCGCTGGGACGCAGGGTGCTGTTGATCGACAGCGATCCGCAGGGTAATGCTACCAGCGGCTTTGGCTTTGATAAACGTGATATTAAGCAATGCATTTATGATGCCATCATCGGTGATGTGCCGATGCAGGATGTTATCAAGCACACGGCCTACGATAGGCTGGATATTGTGCCTGCCACGATTCAGCTGGCAGGTGCTGAAATTGAGCTGGTTTCGCTCATGAACCGCGAGGGACGTCTGAAAAATTCTCTGGAACGGGTAAAGCATAATTACGATTACGTAGTGATTGACTGCCCGCCGTCACTGGGACTTTTGACTATTAATGGCCTTACGGCCGCCAGCTCGGTGATGATTCCTATCCAGTGTGAATTTTACGCTCTGGAGGGTGTAACTATGCTGATGAATACTATCCAGCTAGTACAGCGCAACCTTAATCCCGCACTTAAGCTGGAGGGCGTGCTGATGACGATGTACGACAGCAGGACTAACCTGTCGCAGGATGTGGTGGATGAGGTACAAAAATTTTTTAAGACTAAGATGTATAAGACGATTATCCCACGCAACGTGCGCCTGAGCGAAGCCCCAAGCCATGGGCAGCCTGTTATCGACTATGACAGTAAGTCCAAGGGTGCGCAGGTGTACATGGAATTTGCACATGAGGTGATTGATGATGAGTAAAAAGGGCGGTCTCGGCAAGGGTTTAGGAGCGATTTTTGGTGAAAATCCCAGCCCTGTTGCTGCCAAAGAGCAGGAAGCTGCCAAAGAAGCGCAGGAGGTGGCGGTCAAAAGCATTAGCGCCAACCCTTATCAGCCGCGCCGCAATTTTGATGAAGCAAAGTTGCAGGAGCTTGCTGCTTCCATCAGGGAATTTGGCATAGTGCAGCCTTTGGTGGTGCGACAAAAGGGCAAGGGCTTTGAGCTGGTTGCCGGTGAGCGCCGTCTGCGTGCGGCAGTGCTGGCAGGTCTGGCAAAGGTTCCCGTTATCATCAAGGATTATGATGATGCCAAGATGATGGAAATCGCATTGATAGAAAACATCCAGCGTCATGATCTAAATCCTATAGAAGAGGCGCAGGGACTGCGCCGACTGATGCAGGAGTTCAAGCTGACGCAGGAGCAGGCTGCTGAACGGGTGGGACGCAGCCGCAGTGCTGTAACTAACATTTTGCGTTTATTGAATCTGCCGGATGAGGTACAGGCTGCCATAATTGGTGGTACGCTGACGATGGGTCAGGCCAAGCAGCTTTTGGGACTGCCTAAAAAGGAGCAGATATGCGAAGTGGCTAAGGCCATTATCGAAAATGGCTGGAGCTCGCGTATGACAGAGGAGGTTGTGCGCAAGCTGAAGGAAGGCAAAACGCTGAAGATTGTGCGCGAAATTGTGGAGGAAGCGGCTAAGCCTAAGGAAAAGGGTGAAAGGCCCAAGCACGAGCCTACGGAAAATGATATTTTCTGCCACGATTTTGAACAGCGTCTGGTGGAGTTTTTAGGAACTAAGGTCAAGGTTGTGCCTAAGCTGGATGAGCAGGGCCGCGCCGGCGGCACCATTCAGATTGAATATTATTCGGCTGAGGATTTGGAGCGCATCTACGAGGTGCTGCAGCAGGGACGTGTAGAGGAAAAGCAAGACGCATCGCCGCGCCATCTGCACGTGTAAATATTAGGGAGTTTAGGGAGAGTAAAGAATAATGCCTGGTTTGGGAACGTTGGTTAATGCGTTGGCGATTATTGCCGGAGCTGTACTGGGCATAATTTTTAAACGCGGCCTGCCGCAAAAATGGCAGGAAACTATGATGAGCGGCATCGCTATGTGCATTGTCGTCGTGGGCATGCAGATGGCACTCAAAACTAATAATATAGTTATCGTCATCTTCAGCCTGGTTTTGGGCGCTATTGGCGGCGAAATTATGGATATTGAGGGTGCTATGAATAAGATTGGTCAGGCCTTGGGTAAGAAGCTGGCAGGTGGCAAAGCCACCGTGGCTGCAGCAATTGCCGAAGGCTTTGTCAATGCATCGGTGCTGTTTTGCAGTGGTGCCATGGCCATTGTTGGCAGTATACAGGATGGCCTGGCCGCAGATCATTCGACGCTGTTTGCCAAGGCAACGCTTGACGGGCTTATCAGCTTAGTTTTAAGTGCCAACCTGGGCGTTGGCGTGGCACTGTCTTCAGGCAGTGTCGTCGTATATCAGGGAGCAATAACGTTGCTGGCAGGTGCCATCGGCCCGCTTATGAACGAGGCCATGCTGGCCGAAATTACATCCAGCGGTGGCGTGATGATTATGGCAATTGGTACGAATACGCTGCAGCTGACAAAAATCCGTATTGGCAATCTTGTGCCTGGTATGCTGGTTGCAGCTGTGCTGGCGAAGCTTTTTATGTGAGGGGGATTATAGCTGATGGAGCAGATGAATGTGATTTTTAGTACGTATTTGACGGCGGTGCTTGCAGTGCTGTTTGTACTGGCTGTGATCGCACTGGGAATGTGCTTTAGCCTGAGCAGCAGGCTGAACGCGCTGCAAAAAAAATATGACTTCTTTACTCAGGGCAAAGAGGCTAATATTGATGAGGTGCTGACAAGGACGCTTGATGAGCTGAATACAATGCGCACTGAGCTGGCTGAGCTGCAGGATAAGCATGCAAGGCTTAAGGAGCAGGTGCAAAACTGTCTGCAAAATGTTAAGATGGTGCGCTATGATGCCTTTGATGCTATGGGCGGTAAAATGAGCTATTCACTTTTACTCACTGATGCCAATAACAGGGGCATTATCCTGACGAGCATTTATGGCCGCGATGAAAGCCGCAATTTCGCTAAGGATATTGACAATGGCAAGTCATCCTATGTATTGGCGGATGAAGAAAAACAGCTTCTATAAGCTGTAAAAAAGGCTAAAACCTATGCTATCAAAGCAAATGGTTTTAGCCTTTTAATTTTAGTCTTTACCGGTAATTTCGGTGGCGTCATCCATGATTATATCACGAAATTTTCTACCATCTATTATACAGTTGTCTAATACGTCCTCTAAATCAGCATACCACCCGATTAAGACGAATTCTTCGCAGGCTGGATATTGCTTACGCTTACTGGTGCGCATCCACATAACATCATATTGGCCTAAACGGCCGTCTGGCAATTTTACCATTTCATCTTCGGTAAGGGGTTCACAGCACATGCGGTAATATTTTCTGTTGTAGCGGAACTCTATAC
>CAVAHH010000140.1:0-5270 GCA_963588395.1 bacterium | reverse complement strand
GAGGGAATCCGCCCGGAGGTGAAGCAGCTTTTTGCTGACTTTTTATTCCTGCAGGGCGGTGTAGAGCTTTTAGATAAGGTCGGCGCTGTTGTTACCAATGCCAAGTGCCAAAGCGCCTTAGGAGATTTGCGCAAAATTTATGAGCTGGTGGAGGCCTATGGCGTAGCAGATTATTTGAGCTTTGATTTGGGCTTATATCGTTCACTGGATTATTACACAGGTATGCTTTTTGAAATTTATCTGCCTGAGATGGGATATCCTGTAGCAGGCGGTGGGCGCTATGATAAGATGATGCAGCGCTTTGGGCTGCACTGTCCGGCTACAGGCTTTGCCGTGGGCGTGGACAGGGTGCTTTTGGCATTGGAGCGCAGTGGTCAGGCTACGGGTAAACGCAGCTGGGATGTGCTGGTTGCCTGGAGCGAAGGCAAGTTGACAGAGGCTATCGCTAAGGCTACGGTACTGAGGGCTGAAGGCCGTAGCGTTAAGCTGCTCACTGAGGCTACAGAACTGCAGGAGGCAGCGCTGGCCGTTAAGGAATATGCCTGCAAGTCGCTGGTTTATGTGGAATAAGAGAGGTAATTATGGACGAATATATTACGATTGCGTTGCCTAAGGGCAAGCTGTTTGATAAATCTGTGCGCCTTTTGGCTAAGGTTGGCTATAGCGCGGAAAACGTGACGGAGGATTCACGCAAGCTGGTCATCAGCAATGAGGAAACTAAGGTGCGCTTTATTATTGCTAAAACGGTGGATGTGCCTACCTATGTTGAATATGGCGCTGCAGATATCGGCATTATCGGCAAGGATGTGCTGCTGGAGCAGGATAAGGACGTAGTGGAGCTTTTGGATTTGGGCTTTGGCCGTTGCCGTCTGATGATGGCCGTGCCGGAGGCTAAGCGCCGTGAACGGCTGACAGATTACGCACATCTGCGCGTGGCTACTAAATATCCTAACTGCGCCAAGGCCTATTTTAATAAGCTGGGCATCCAGACTGAAATAGTTAAGCTCAATGGTTCTATCGAGCTGGGACCCATCGTGGGGCTGAGCGAGATGATTGTTGATATAGTAGAAACAGGGCGTACCCTGAAGGAAAATAAGCTGGCAGAGGTAGATTCCATTTTTACTGCCACAGCCAGACTGATTGCCAACCGTGCCAGCTTTAAGCTGAAGTTTATACGCTTGCACAAGTTGGTAGAGGATTTACGTATTGTATTGAATGAGGAGGAAAAATAAATGCAGGTTACAGATGCTAGAGAGCTGAACGCGGTGGAGATTGCCGCTTTGATGAAGAAGAAGGCCTTTGACGAGGTGGAGCTGTCTCCGCGTATTCAGGCAGGAACGGATGCTATGTTTGGCAGACATATGACGGCAGCGCAGGTTGTGGACCAGATTGTGACCGACGTGCGCAAAAATGGTGACGAAAGCCTTTTTTATTACACTAAGCTGATTGACCGCGTGGAGCTGACACCACAAAATATCCGTGTTACCGAGGAGGAGTTTGCTGAAGCCGAGGCTATTGTCAAGCCGGAGGTTAAGGCTGCCCTGGAGCGTGCCATTGCTAACGTTATGAAGTTCCATGAGGAGCAGATGCCCAAAACCTGGCTGACTAATCGTCCATATGGTTCGCTTTTGGGACAGAAGGTTACTCCTGTTGATTCTGTAGGTATTTACGTACCCGGCGGCACTGCTGCCTACCCTTCATCTGTAATGATGAATGCCTGCCCTGCCAAGGTTGCAGGGGTTCCTCGCATCGTTATGGCCGTACCGCCAGGAAAGGACGGCAAGGTTAATGCCAACGTATTGGTAACGGCCAAGCTGATTGGTGTTACCGAAATTTATAAAATGGGTGGCGCGCAGGCTATTGCTGCTTTGGCCTTTGGTACTGCGACCGTGCCCAAGGTGGAAAAAATTACCGGCCCCGGCAATATCTTTGTAACCCTGGCCAAGAAGGCAGTAATCGGTCATGTAGATATTGATATGCTGGCCGGGCCCAGCGAAATTTTGATTGTGGCAGATGACAGTGCCAACCCCACCTATCTGGCAGCTGATTTGCTGAGCCAGGCAGAGCACGACCCGCTGGCCTGCGCTATTTTGATCACCGATAGCGAGCGTGTGGCAAAGGCAGTTGCCGAGGAAATAGAAGAGCAGCTGGCGCAGCTGCCGCGCAAGGAAATTGCCGGCACCTCGCTTAAGCAGACCGGTAAAATTATTTTGGCCAAGGACATGACGACGGTTATTGAAATGGCTAACCTGTCTGCCCCGGAGCATTTGGAAATTATGACTAAGGCACCGTTTGAGATTATGCCTTATATCCGCAATGCAGGTGCAATGTTTTTGGGTGCTTATTCTCCAGAGCCTTTGGGTGATTACTATGCAGGTCCCAACCACGTACTGCCTACAGGTGGCACGGCAAAATTCTATTCTGTGCTGAACGTAGAAACATTTATGAAAAAAACCAGCATTATCGCTTACACCGCGCCTGCGCTTTTGGCAGCTGCTGATGATATCATTACTCTGGCGGAGGCCGAAGGACTTCAGGCTCATGCTAACGCTATCCGTAAGCGTGTGGGTAAATAAGGAGGCAGTAGCATGAGTGATTTTTCTGTACGCAAAAGCATCGAGGCAATGGAGGAATATGCAGTAGAAAGCGTGGCTGCCGACATTATTGTCAATGCCAACGAAAGCAACTACCCGCTGCCGCAGGAGCTGGCTGAAAAGGTGGCGCAGCGCACGGCCCGCTTTCCCTTTAACCGCTACCCGCCGATTAAGGCCGAGAACCTGTGCGAAGCAATCGCCAAAGAGCTGGATGTTGATATAGACTGTGTGAAAATCGGTAATGGCTCGAGCGAGCTGCTGGAAAAGGCCTGCTATGTATTTGGCGGTCCCGGTAAGAAGATTGCTGTACCCTGGCCGTCATTTTCCATGTATGGTGAATATGCTGCCTTATCTGACAGCGAGGAGATCCGCTATCCGTTGACGGCAGAGGGCTATGTGGATGCTGATGCCGTAATCAGCTTCTGTGCTGAGCAAAAGCCGTCACTGCTTATTATCTGCAATCCCAATAATCCCACGGGTAATTATAACAGCTTGGCAGCAATGGAAAAAATTCTTGCTAACGTCAGCTGTCCTGTAATTATGGATGAGGCCTATATGGAATTTGCTGATGGCAATGAGCTTGCTCCTAACGATCTGCGTCCGCTGCACAAGCTGTGGCTGGTTGCAGGCTCTACGCTGAGCCTTTTGGGACGCTACAGCAATTTGATGGTGTTCCGTACGTTTAGCAAGGCTTATGGCCTTGCCGGCCTGCGCTGTGGTTACGCCGTTGGCGCTATCGGACTGGTGCGTCAGCTGGGTAAGGCACTGCTGCCCTATCATGTTAACGCCTTTACACTGATGGTGGCAAAAACACTTTATGAAAATAAAGAGCTGTACAAGGAACGCATCAAAATCATCCGCGCAGAGCGCGACAAAATGGTTGCAAGCTTTGCCGGTCTGGGGCTACGTGTGTGGCCGACGGCCACTAACTTTGTCACCTTCCGCGCCGAAGGCGAGCTGATGCAGCAGCTGGCTCAGGCGTATAAAGAAAAATATGGTGGCAGACTGCCTGAGCAGGCTGCCAGTGGTAAGATGATTTTCAAATATCTTTTGGATAACAGTATTTTGGTGCGTGATTTTACCGGCCATGCCGTGCTTACAGGTTGTCTGCGTATCAGCGTGGGCCTGCCGGAGGAAAACGAAAAAATTATCGCAAAGATAGCAGCACTTTGTGCGGAGGTTAAAGCATGAGAAGCGGCAGTGTGGAGCGTAAAACCTTAGAAACAGGCGTGAGCGTAGAATGGTGCTTAGATGGCAGCGGCCTTTGTGAAATCAATACCGGCATCGGTTTTTTTGACCATATGCTGACACTGCTTGCTAAGCACAGCTTCAGTGATTTAACCGTGCATGCTGTGGGTGACCTGGACGTGGACAGCCATCATACGGTTGAGGATTGCGGTATTGTGCTGGGACAGGCTCTGCGTCAGGCTGTGGGCGACAAGGTTGGTATTCACCGCTATGGCAATTGCTTTTTGCCGATGGATGAAGCACTGGTGCAGGTGTGCCTGGATTTTAGCGGCCGCCCGTACCTGGTATTTGAGGGCGATATCCCCCGCGTGCAGCTGGGAATTTATGATGCGGAGATGACGGAGGAATTCTTCCGCGCACTGGCAGTGCAGGCAGGACTGACGCTGCATATACGCATTTTGTACGGCAAAAATACTCATCATATGATTGAAGCAATATTTAAGGGCTTTGCCAGGGCGCTGGCTGAGGCTGTAGCTATGGATGCGCGCGTGCATGGGGTGATGAGCAGCAAGGGGAGCTTATAAAATGAAAAAGGTAGTGATTATAGATTACGGCATGGGGAATATTTACAGTGTAAAGAACGCTCTGCTGGCTGTAGGGGCAGAGCCTGTAGTGACAAGCGACGGGGATGTTATTGCTGCTGCTGAAAGAGTGATTTTGCCGGGTGTGGGTGCCTTTGGTGATTGTATGGCTAACCTGGAAAAATCGGGTCTTATTCCCGTAATTAGGCAGCTGCTTGCCAGCGGTAAGCCGTTTTTAGGCATCTGCCTAGGGATGCAGCTGCTGTTTGATGGCAGTGATGAAGCTCCTGGTGTTGCAGGACTGGGATATTTTAAAGGACAGGTTAAGTATCTGCCAACCAGTCTGAAGATTCCCCATATGGGCTGGAATAAGCTGGAGCTGCGTAGTACGTCGCCGCTTTTGGCAGGGGCAGGCGGAGAATATGTTTACTTTGTACACAGCTTCCATGCTGAGCCTGAGGATAAAAGCATCATCACCTCTGTTTGCGATTATGGCATGGAGGTTACTGCTTCAGTTGGTCGTGGTAACGTGCAGGCCTTTCAGTTTCATCCGGAAAAATCCAGCAGGGTGGGCATGCAGCTGTTAAAGAATTTTGTAGAAATGTAAGGAGTAAGCTATGATAATTTATCCTGCGATAGATATACGTGGAGGACGTTGCGTGCGTCTTACCGAGGGACGCTTTGATGCAGAAACCGTCTTTGCTGATGATCCGTCCGAGATGGCAGCAAAATGGGTTGCCTGCGGTGCCGAATGGCTGCATTTGGTGGATTTGGACGGCGCGCTGGCGGGAGAAGGCAAAAACCTGCCTGTGATTGAACGCATTTTACAGACTGTGAAGATTCCTGTAGAGCTTGGCGGCGGCATCCGCAATATGCAGGCTATAGAAAAACTGCTGGAGCTTGGAGT
>CAVAHH010000139.1:0-5282 GCA_963588395.1 bacterium | reverse complement strand
GTCCTGAAGTTATCGAGCAGGAAATGGGCAAGGACGAATTCGATGCTTCCAACAAAGCATTGGTATATCGTACCACCGGCGCTAAACATAAATATATCATCGGCGACTGCAACTACTTGGTTGAAGACGTTATCGGCGATTTCAAAAAAGCTTTGGCAGAGGTTGCTGACCTTTCCATGGACGAAATCGAAAAGATGCGCCGCATTGGTTCCTTGAAGCTGGTTCAAGAGCAACAAGGCCTTGTTAAACTGGTAGCTGAAATGCAGCCGAAGGATTCTATGGATCTGTGGAAACATTTTGGCAACGAAAACCCTGCAGAGCTTCCGGAAATGTCTACAGCAGACTTCCTGAAAGTTGTAAAACGCAGAGAGCGCGCATAAGAGAAGGAGGTAACAAAACATGGATGAAATGGAAAACACTATGATTGGCCGTGGTCGTGACGCAATCGAAATGATTGTTGACGCAGGCTCCTTCGAAGAAAACAAGGTTGGCGTTGCTGACTTCGACCCTGACTATGGCCCGGGCGCAGTAGTTGGTACTGCTAAACTGAAAGATGAAACCGTTACCGTTATCGCTAACGACGCATATGCTTTCAATGACCGTTTCCCCGTTGTATTCGGCGGTGTAATCGGTTTGGAAGAAGGCTACAAAATGGCAACTGCCGTTTATCGCACCATGGAAGCCGACAAGGAAAAACCGGAAGCTGAAAAGCGCCCGATCGTTTTGATTGTCGACACCCCGGGCAACGGCCCTGGCAAACTGGAAGAAATCGCCGGCATGAACAAATCTACCGGTGGCTACCAGCTGGCATTGGCTGAAGCTCGTAAGGCTGGCCATCCTATCGTAGCAATGGTAATCGGCCGTGCAATCTCCGGCGCATTCCTGTGCCATGGCCTGCAGGCTGACCAAATCCTGGCTTTGTCTCCGGAATTTGGTACCATGATTCACGTAATGCCGCTGACCTCCATCTCCCGTATCACCAAAATGGATATCGAGCGTTTGGAAGAGCTGGCTAAGGTTAACCCCGTATTCGCACCTGGCGTTAACTTCTTCTACAACCTGGGCGGCGTAAAAGAAATCGTTAACAAGGTTGAAGATATGCGCGACATAGTTGCTAAGCACGTTAAAGACGTACAGGCTTTGAAAGCTGCCGGCAAATACGAAGAGCTTGGTCCTTGGGGCCGCGGCCTGGATGGCGACGCACGCGGTGGCCGTGTAAACCGTCTGAAAGCTATGGCAAAGATGAACGAAGAGTTCGCAGCTGTTGCTGATAAATACATCAACGCATAATTAGTTGAAGAAAGAAGGGGTAGTATGAAAGGTATTCTTGCTGAAATAGCATCTATGGTCAAGGACTTTGGTTCCGCGCCTACATTTGAGGAAATGCCACGCAAGTCGCTGGCAGACAAGGGTATAGCCGGACCAACCGCTGCCCATACGATTGAAGAGGTTCATACTCCCCTAAATTTTGCTTATCTCACTTTTACTACAGGCTCGTCTGCCTTCCAAAACATTGTAGGTATTACTTTTGCGGAGCTGCCGCAAAGAATTAAGGCCTCGTTTAACGTATTGGAGCGTGCAGGACTCAAGGCAGGGGACAAGGTGCTTGTAACCTACCCGCCGCTGGTAAATGTTTTTAGTGGAGATTCCTTTAAACAGTATGGACTGGAATGGCAATTTTTGGTTCGTTCCAGCAGAGATGCCTTTCTAGCTGCGTTATACGAATTCCAGCCCAAGGCTGTTGTAGGAGAATCCTCCTTTATCAGGGCTGCCTTAGAGGACGCTAAGCACATGGGTGTTGTTGATGAGCTGCCTAAGAAACTCGTTTTGCTTACAGCTGGTACGCCGCTTGATCTGGAGCTGCTGCCGGTGGCTAAGGAGGTTTTGGATGCCGAGGTACATGACTTATATGGCTGTCAGGAATTTGGCTGGCTGTGTATGGACGGTGTGCCGGTACGTGAAGATATTGAGCTTGTAAAGCTGCCGAATAACGGTGGGCAGGATATGTATGAGCTGGTTGTGGGTGGTCTGCCTATGGGCGACAGCTTCCCTGTTTCTACCAGCGGCCATGTCTGCAACAGTGAGGGTAAAATCATTACCTATCGCCGTGAGCGGACCTATCCTGAATATGAAGTGATTGTTAAAGCGACAACACTTACATCTACTGTTACCTTGGGCAGAGTTGCAAGGTCTATCCTGCGTATTAAAGGACGCATCGTCAAAATAGCTCCTGATGTGAAAACCGGTGCTGAGCATACTATCCTAGAGCTGCGTCCTGATTATATCAGCGCAGGCATACAGGACGGCATCATCATTGAAGGTCCGGAAAAGACCAAGTTCTTTGATGATATGGTACAGGCGCAGCTTGATTATCAACAGAAAGCAAAGGCGGATCCGACATGGACAAAACGCAGTTAAAGAGGCACAATCTGGTATTTGTATCCCAGCAGGGTAAAGACAAGATCTGGCGTGATATAGCAGGTCGCTATGAGGGCGAAGCAAAACGCCTTGCGAAAGAAGTTCTGCAAGGGACAGTTGACATACCCGGCTTCGTACGACGTAGTGAACGACCCGTTGACACTGTTGCTATCGGCTTTGTACACCACGAAAGGATTGATGGTAACAGAATTCGCATAGGTGCCTTTGCTGCTGATGAGGATGTTGTAACTGTAATGACCCCTTATGAGGTTATGGTGCGCAAGGCCTACGCCTGCAAGCCCAGAAACCGTTGTATGGAAAGTGTGCTACAACTTTACAACCTGGCCGAAATTTTTGATCTGCGCATAGGCGTGCTTGGTAGTGCAGCCCTCGAGCTCATCACCGGCCTGCCTTATACAGATGAAAGCTCGGACATTGATTTGCTCATACAGCCGGCACGTTACAACAGGCTGTTGCAGTTCTATCGTGCGGCCCAGGCTTGCACTGACGGCATCAATACAGATTTTGAGCTTGATCTGCCCAATGGTTATGGGGTGAAGCTTGCCGAAATGTTTATGGAGACGCAGACTGTACTTGGTAAAGGTTTAGATGATGTTGCTTTGCTCAATCGCAAGGATGTCATGGAATATTTACAGAATGACTGCCTTTGTGGCTGTCATGACTACTAAGATTGAAAAATTTTAACCCGTACTAAAAACTTGGAAAATTAAAGGAGTAAGAAATCATGGAAATTAAATCTCGCGTACCTGGTAAAATCGTTCGTTTTGAAAAACAAGTTGGCGACACTGTTGCAGTTCGTGACGTACTGATCGTTATGGAAGCAATGAAAATGAAACAACTGGTACCCTCTCCGGTAGCAGGCGTTGTAAAAGAATACAAGGTACAACCTGGTGACCGCGTAAGTGCTGGCCAAGTAGTAGCTATTGTTGAGTAATAACTCCCATAGGATCAATCGTGTGAGTGGAAGCGTCATGCAGCCTTATTCACGATTGGACGTGGCATAACAATTGCTAGCGTCTTACTTGTTTACTGTTTAACCCTTAGTTGTTTTACCGCCCCTGCTTTTGGGGGCGGTAATAATAAAAAATTGTACTATGAGGTGATATTATGGTAATTTATGGTGTTGGTTTACTTTCTGCCTGCTTCTTAGTAGGTACATTTTTAGGCGATATCCTTGGTGCTGTATTGGGTGTTAAGGCAAATATCGGCGGTGTAGGCTTTGCAATGCTGTTCCTCATTATCCTGTCCAACAAGGGTATTGACGCAGGCTGGCTTGATAAAAAGAGCCAGGAAGGTATTGCTTTCTGGTCCGCAATGTACATTCCTATCGTAGTAGCTATGAGCTCGATTCAGAACGTAGTAGCAGCTGTATCCGGTGGTGCTGTTGCTTTCTTGGGCGGCCTTCTGGGCAGTGCTCTTGCCTTTGTTCTGATTCCGGTACTCAGCAAAATGTCTGGTAAATAACAAAATATTACGTATAGGAGGTATTAATTATGGATTTAGTCGCAATGTTTGCAAAAGTCTTAAAATCTAATGGCTTGATCGCTGCATTCGTAATTATCGCGATTGTAAACCTGATTGCTTATAAATTTGCTGGTCTTTCCAAGGGCCGTATTCACGGCAGTGCTGTAGCAATTCTCTTCGGTCTTGTTCTTGCATATATCGGTGGTGGCGCTAAAGGTATCGCAACCATCCCCATGTTCGCCGGTATCGGCCTGATGGGTGGCGCAATGTTCCGTGATTTTGCAATTGTATCTACTGCTTTCGGTGCTGACCTGCGTGAAATCAAAAAGGTAGGCTTTGTAGGCGTACTTTCCCTGGTACTTGGTCTGTTCACTTCCTGGGTAGCTGGCGTAGTTGTTGCTTATGCACTGGGCTATACCACTCCGGAAGATTTGGTTACCATCGGTGCCGGCGTTGCAACCTTCGTTGTTGGTCCTGTAACCGGTGCTGCTTTGGGCGTATCCTCTGAAGTTATCGCAATTTCTATCGCTGCCGGCGTTGTAAAATCCCTGGCAGTTATGATCTTCACTCCGTTCGTTGCTAAGGTTCTGGGTATTGATAACCCGCAATCCGCAATGGTATTCGGCGGCTTGGCAGGTACTACCTCCGGCACTGCTGCTGGTATGGCTGCTGTAGATCCTAAGCTGGTTCCGTATGCAGCAATGACTGCAACCTTCTACACCGGCTCCGGCTGCTTAACCTTCCCGTCCATTTTCTACTTCCTGACTAAAGCCATTTTCGGTTAATAGTCCGGGTATAAAAAATTTTTCAAGGCATATGATACGGAGAAAGTAGGTAGGCAATATGATCGAGCAACAATTTTTACTTCAACGAGTAGACAAAGATGAAATAAAAACTGCCAATGAGGTATATACCTGCAAGCTTTCTCCTTTCGATGCTGATTTGGAACGCACAAGCCAATATCTGACCCAGGCAATATTACTGGAGGTCACAACGCATCCCAAACCGGGGCTTGTGACACGACTTTCTAACGGCTCGCACAAGGATATGAGCATTTTCACCTTTATGATGAGCTCTGCTGTACTAAGCAAGGCCTTTGGCAACTTGCAGGCAATAGGGCAGTCACATAAAGGAACACTAGCAGAGCTCTTTAGTAAAATCCGTAGCTATGGCATAATTGCGGAAAAGGAGCTATTGCATGTTACCAAAGGCGTAAACACGCAGCGGGGCATTTTGTTTGCTGGCGGTATTGTCAGCGCGGTTGCCGGCTACGCCATGAATATGGGACTTAATAAGGATGCCGTACTTCCCTTGATTAGGGAGATGGCCGCAGGCCTTGTAGCCAGTGAGCTGCAAAATAATGAGCACGCAGATAAGAC
>CAVAHH010000138.1:0-5367 GCA_963588395.1 bacterium | reverse complement strand
CTATCCACTGTCAACATAATGACCTTTTTGCCTGCCTTGGCAAGCTCGCCAAACAGCTCCAGCATGGCACCAATCGGTGGCTGTGACGTACTAGGCAGGTTACCTGTTTCTTCTACCATTGCAAACATCTGCGCCAGCGAGCGTTCACCATCCTGCCATTCCAAATCGCCATGACGGACGATCAACCGCAACACATGACAGCGTGCATCATCCTTTAAGGGTGTCTCGTCTGCCGCTGCAATGCTATCTAATACAACATGTATTTCATCGTGCATAATTGCCTCCCGTTAATTGGGTTAATTCTATTTTAATTCCGTACTCTCCCCATATTATAGTATATTGTACCATATTCTGAAAACTATTGCTACATTAACTATAGCTAACCAACAATATTTCCTAAATTAATTGTCAAAACTTAAAAAAGGACAAAAAAAAAGCCCTTACGAAGAAGGGCCAAATGAGGGGCTGTTTTGATGTTCTTAGTATAACATCTTTGTATACAAAATGCAAGTCCCTTTCTGTAATATTTTTTACATGCGCATTTTTTCATATGAAATGCCCGCCACGCAAGGTGGGACGGGCACATTAAACCTTATTATTTAAAATCTGCTCCCAGCATAACCACACCATCGCAATCGGCAGCGCCATCGCGGCTGATTCGCATCTTGTGGGCAAAGGGAACATTAGACAGACGGTTTACCACTGCGCCATTGTTAGTCGTAGAAATAACGGTAGTTTGGGCAATTACCTCGCCACTGCCGCCGCTGATCACCTCAAAGCCGGCACTGCGTAGACGCGCTGCGGCCTCACTGCCTGCAGTCTTACTGCCGCTGCAATTAACCAGGCGCACCACGCCTTTGGCAACAGCAGGCTCAGCAGCCTCTTTTTTATCGACAGCTGCTGCCTTATCCGTTTTTCCGTCCTGCTTTTTAACCTTATCTTCTTTAGCTTTTTCTTCCTTCTTGGCCTGCAGCTCTTTTTCTTCCTTAACAGCTTCCTTATTTTCCTCGCTGTTGTCGCCGCTTTCGGCCTTGTCCACAGCCTTGTTGTATTCCTGCTCCATCAGCTCAGCTGCAGATTTATAGCGTTCGGTCATGGTCGCTCCTTGCATTTTCACCATCAGCTCACGCAAATCGGTAATATCGGGCAGCCAATAGCTGATACCGTCAATATATTTGGGTGTACCAGGCACCATCGCCATAGACAAGCCCTTTTCCTTAACCATAGCGTGCAAGGCCTTGCCCAAATCCATCATATCACCTAAAGGCAGGTCTGTTTTGACCATGCTCGTCAGCTGCTTGGCCAGACCAGGGATGTGCAGCAGCATATCCGCCGAAGCAATTTTATCATATACTGCCATCATAAAATGCTGCTGACGACGGATACGGCCGATATCACCTTCCTCGTCACGGTAACGCACATATTGAATTGCCGTTTTGCCGTCCAGATGCTGGCGTCCCTTTTTCAGATCTATGGTAAAGCCGTCCCAATCATCATGATAGTACATATCCTTTTCGACATCAATGTCAATGCCGCCGATAGCATCGACAAGTCCGGTAAAGCCCTTAAAATCTACCATAACGTAATTATTTATCTTTAAACCCAAAAGCTCCTCCACGGTTTTTTGCGTCAGCTCACGTCCGCCGTAGGCATAGGCATGGTTAATCTTATCCCAGCCATGACCGGCAATGCGTACGCGCGTATCACGTGGAATTGACAGCAGTGAAGCGCTTTTGGTATTGCTGTCAAACATAACGACAAAGAGCGTATCACTACGGCCCACGTCATCCGAACGTTCGTCAACGCCCAAAACAACAATATTCTTTTTTACATTCAACCTATCAGACGGGTTCAAATTATCCATACCCTTTTCAGGGAACAGGTAGCCAAAGGCAATATAACCTACAACGCAGATGGCCGCCACAATCAATAAAATTTTTGTCTGGAGAATGCTTTTCATCCTATAAAAACCTCTCAATCCTTTTCCTCTGCCAGATATTCCGTCAGCTCCTTACGGCTGCGGTAAAGAAAAGCATACAGCATGCGTGCAGTAAGTCCCCAAATGACCTTATCCTCATACAGATAAAAGTACACATAATAGGACTTGTTCATACGCCAGCCACGCTTGCGCTGCGGCACCAGGTCAAAGGGGAAATCATCTCCCGGGTGATCTGCCAGCTGTACCGAGCCACGTCGCGGCGTTTGCGCCAGCAGTGCCGTCAGCGGCACTGTAAAGACGCGCTCCACCTCGCTTTTATTAAAGCTTATACGGCTAATGTCGTCAATCAGGCCCACGAAGGGGTGAATAATCGGGCCGTTATGCGTAACCAGACAGTCCAGCTCACCGCAGATGGCAATATTTTCCGGCGTAAGTCCCAGCTCCTCGCAGGTTTCGCGCACAGCAGTATTACGGAAGCTGTTATCCGCACATTCGTATTTGCCTCCGGGAAAGCACACCTCCCCGGGCTGACGACGCAGCGTGTGCGCCCGCTCCTCAAAAAGCACGCTTACACCCTGCTCTGTACGCACCAACGGCAGCAATACCGCTGCATCCCACAGGCGGTCCAGCTTATCAATGCCGGGAGCACGGCGGTGCAACCGTTCAAACAAGACATACTGTAATTTTTCCATTTCTTTCATAATAACACCTTATTTTAACACCTTTATCTGCAAAATAAAATAGCCTTTATAAATTTCTCTGATAAACAAACAATATCCTGCCTGTGAATGTAGCGAACGTGTAAAATCTGCAATGCAAAAAAAGCGCCGGCAGGCAAGCTGCAACAGGCGCTACAACAAAAGCTTACTTTATTTAATTAAAACTTGCAAGGCGCTCTTTACTTTAACAGCAGCTCGTACAAGACTACGGCCAGCGCGCCGGGAACGCCAAAAAATCCTGCGATCAGTGCTTTGATGATCGTTATCTTCATACCAAAGCCAACAATAGAACCAACCAGGTTGATGCACCACAAAAGGAGCGCACCGCAAAGGCCGTTCCACACCAGCTTGAATGGCATAGACATCAGCTTGACCACCAGCAATACCAGTAGCACGCCGCCAATCAGAGGTCCGATAGCTCCAAGAGGTGATAAAATAGCGTTAAGTTCCATAATAAGCGCCAGTCCTTTCTACATTGCGCGCCGATTTTCCAGCGCCTTAGACAGGGTAATTTCGTCAGCATATTCCAAATCGCCGCCCATGGGCAGGCCATGCGCTATGCGGCTGACGGATATCCCGATCGGCTTTAAAAGTTGCGCCAGATAGGTGGCAGTTGCCTCACCCTCCACGTCAGAATTGGTAGCGATAATAATCTCGCTCACCGATTCGTGCTGCAACCGCAAAAGCAGCTCCTTAATCCGTAGCTTGTCAGGTCCAATGCCGTCCAGAGGGGACAGCACACCATGCAGCACATGGTACAGCCCATGGTAGCCATGGCTGCGCTCCATCGCCGCAATATCCTGCGGCTGCTCCACCACGCAAATGGTAAAGCTGTCACGCGTAGTATCGCTGCAGATTTCACACACATCGCCATCAGTCAGGTTGTAGCAGCGGCTGCAATAATGTATCTGCTCCTTAGCACCGTTAAGCGCCGCAGCCAGCTGCCTTACCTCCTCCGCAGGCATATCAATCACGTGATAGGCCAGGCGCATAGCCGTTTTAGAGCCAACACCCGGCAAACGCCGCAGCTGCTCGTACAAATTAGCCAGCGGCCTGATCATCCTTGCCATTTTTTTAGAACATGCCGGGCAGCTTCATGCCGCCGGTAACCTTACCCATTTCTTTTTCGGTCAGCTCGTCAATCTGCTTCATAGCATCGTTTACTGCAGTAAGAATCATGTCCTCGAGCATCTCCACATCATCAGGGTCGACAGCTGTAGGATTGATTTTGATAGATTTAAGCTCTTTTTTGCCATTAGCAACAACGGTTACAGCACCACCGCCGACAGAGGTCTCTACAGTACGGGATTTCAGCTCCTCCTGCATCTTCACCATATCTGCCTGCATTTTCTGCACCTTTTTCATCATTGCCTGCATATTACCCATGCCACCTGGAAACATAATTAAATTCCTCCTTGTTCATTGCCATATTTTATATTCAACCATAAATTTTGGTTTTATATCTCTGTCACAGTACCACCCAGAGCATTCACTGCCTTGCGCAGGTTTTCGGGAAGCTCTGCAGCTGCCACAGGCTGCGTGCTTTCCTCCTGTACCTGCTTAGGCCTTGCTGCTGCCTTCGCAGGCTGCCCCCTGCCCTCGATCACAGCCTCTAAGCGTATCTCACGCCGCGCCAAACGCAGCAGCACCTCCTCAAAGGCTGTGCGGTAGTCATCCTTATTCATCCTATCTGCCAAAAATGGTGCTTTAAATGCCACCTGCAGGATATTATTGGCAAAGCTATACACCCTGCCGTTTTTAGCGCAGGATACCATAGAATTTTTCTTTTCGGCCTTCATCAGAGCCAGCGCCTGCTGCCAATAATCCTCGCCTGCGGCAAAATCGCCGGCATATTCCTGCGTCTGCGTTACCTGCGCGCTCTTGGGCTTCGGTGCGGCCTGTATTGCCGCCTGCAGCGTATCTACCTGCGGTTTTGCCTGTGTTGCAGGCTTAGGCTCCGATGCTGCCTTAGTTCTTGGCGGCTCCGCCGCCGGCGGTGCAGAAGCATCCTTAGTTTTTTGAGCCTCCACCGGCTGCGGCGATGGTTCTATCGTCTGCTGCAGCACCGGTTGCGTTACATGCGCGGTCACGCCACCAGCAAGCTGACGCTCCAGCTGCTCCACACGTGCTGCCAGCGCCGCCAGCGTGCTACCCTCAACGCGGCACAAATCCATCAGGCACAGCTCTGCCGTAATACGCGGACGCATCGAATTTTTGGCTTCCCAAACCGCACTGTGCAGTCGTTCCTCAGCTGCCATCAGGCGCTCACTACTAAAAAGCGGTGCCAGCTGCTGCAAGGCTGCAGCTGTATCAGTCAAATATATTTCATCGTAGCTTGGTACGGACTTATATAACAGTAAAGCACGTAAATACTCCATCAGCTCACCCAGCACCTGTGCCACGTCCTTGCCCTGTGCTAAAAGCATATTGAGCTTTCCCAAGGCCTGCGGCAGCTGCTTTTGGCCAATGTCCTGCACCAGCTCATGCAGCACCTCGCGGCCCACAATGCCCAGCACCTCGCGCACAGTGGCAGCAGTTACATGCCTGTCCATAACGCCGCATTGGTCCAAAAGGCTGATAGCATCACGCATACCGCCCTCAGACTGAATGGCAATGAGGCGCAGGGCCTCAGCATCAACCTGCAGCTTACTGCCCTGTGCGACCTGCGCCAAGTGCTCTACGATATCATCCACCGTGATACGACGGAAT
>CAVAHH010000137.1:0-5379 GCA_963588395.1 bacterium | reverse complement strand
GTACAGACAGGCCTGGTTGCCTTAGAGCGCGGTGATACCTCGCTGGCCGTAGAGGAATCACGCTTTGACTGGCCGCCTATTGATGATGCGCATGCTGCGATATGAGCTGCTTGGATGGAAGGATGTGAACGTATGCAGATAACTGGTGCAGAAATTATGGTACGGGTATTGGCTGAGGAGGGTGTGACAACTGTCTTTGGCTATCCCGGAGGAGCGATACTCCCCTTTTATGATGCCTTAAGAAATAGTGATATAGAGCATATTTTGACAGCGCACGAGCAGGGTGCCGCACATGCGGCCGATGGCTTTGCCCGTGCCAGCGGTAAGGTGGGCGTGTGCGTTGCCACCTCCGGCCCGGGTGCGACTAACCTGGTAACGGGTCTTGCTACCGCTTTTTTGGATTCCATTCCCGTGGTAGCCATCACAGGTCAGGTCAACAGGCCGCTGATCGGGCACGACGCCTTTCAGGAGGTGGATATTACCGGCATCACCATGCCTATCACCAAGCATAATTTTTTGGTAAAAAGACCCGAAAACCTGGCACAGACGCTGCGTCTGGCCTTTCAGCTGGCGCGTGAGGGTCGTCCAGGACCGGTGCTGGTGGACGTGCCGCGCGATGTGCAGACAGCGTTAATAGATTTTGCTAAAAGGCGTCTGGAGCCATTGCAGCCGATGGAGCCTGATGCTGAGCGCGTTGCCGCGGCGGTGGAGGCGTTGAACAAGGCACAGCGTCCTGTGATGCTGGTGGGTGGCGGCGTTATCAACGCCAATGCTGAATACGATGCCATGCATCTGTGCGAAAAGCTGCATATCCCTGTTGTCAGCACGCTGATGGGCTTGGGCGCTATTAGTGCCTACCGTTCGCTGTTTTTGGGTATGACGGGCCTGCATGGTCACGAGCGTGCTAATAACGCCGTGAAGGAGGCCGATCTCATCCTGGCCGTCGGCAGCCGCTTTAACGACCGCGTTACGGGTGAACGCAGCAGCTACAGTGCTAACAAGCTAATCATTCATTTGGATATTGACCCTGCTGAGGTGGACAAAAATATAGATTCGGGTATCGGTATTACCGGCGACATGGTGGCAACGCTGAACGCACTGGAAAAGGGCAGTGAGCCGCATGATTTGACTCCCTGGTGGGATAAAATTGCCTCCTGGCCGGGTATGGATGATGACTTTGGCAGTGAGGAAGCACCCAGGTTCTTCAAGGCGCTCAATCCTGTGCTCAAGGACAAGGACTTCATTGTTACGACAGACGTCGGCCAGCACCAGATGTGGGCGGCGCAGCATTTAAAAATTCAGTTTGCACGTCAATGGCTCACGAGCGGCGGTCTGGGTACGATGGGCTTCGGCCTGCCTGCCGCCATGGGCGCGCAGCTGGCACGGCCGCAAAGCAGGGTCATCAGCATGAGCGGTGACGGTGGCTTTAAAATGACGGGTAGCGAGCTCTTTACCATTGCCAGCAACAATATTCCTGTTATCGCTATTGTCTTTAACAACAGCGGGCTGGGGATGATCCGTCAGCTGCAGACGGTGCAGTTTGCCAAACGCTTTACAGCCTGCGAGCTGCCCGGTTATGTTGATTTTGTCAAATATGCCGCAGCCTTCGGTATTGCAGGCGAGCATGTTACTACGCCGGAGGAGCTGGCGCAGGCAGTAGCTAAGGCGTGGGAGGAGCGCAGACCATATGTAATCGAGGTCAGCATCAATCCTAAAAACATGGTTCTGCCGATGGTAGCCCCCGGACTTGGTATTAATAACTACGTAAAATTTGCTGACGACGAGATTAATTAAGCCAAACGCCTCACGTCAGCTAAAATAAGCAAAGCAAGCTAAATTTGCGCTAAAACCCTTGATGAAATAGGGTAAAAATGTTACGATAAAAGGACAGAGAAAATTATATCTGTCCTTTTATTTTTTTATATATGGTGGAGAAAAAATGGGAGATTTATCACAATTATCGGCGCCGGTGTTTGAGGCACTGGAGCGCTTCCGCAAAAAACGCGTTGTTCCCTTTGACGTACCGGGACACAAGCGTGGACGTGGCAATCCCGAGCTACGCGAGCTGTTGGGCGAAAAGTGCGTCAGCCTGGATGTTAATTCAATGAAGCCCTTGGATAATTTGTGCCACCCTGTGTCGGTAATTCGTGACGCAGAGGCACTGGCAGCAGAGGCCTTCGGGGCGGCGCATGCCTTTTTTATGGTTGGCGGCACTACCTCGTCCGTACAAAGCATGGTGCTGGCCTCGTGCAAGGCAGGCGATAAGATTATCCTGCCGCGCAATGTGCACAAAAGCGTTATCAACGCCTTGGTATTGAACGGCGCTATACCTGTTTATATCAATCCGCAGGTGGATAGCAAACTGGGAATTTCCTTGGGCATGGAAATCGGTGAGGTGGAAAAGGCGATTCAGGCCAATCCTGATGCCACAGCCGTTTTGGTCAACAATCCCACGTATTATGGCATTTGCTCGGACCTGCGTTCTATTGTCAAGCTGGCGCATGAGCACAACATGCTTTGCCTGGTGGATGAAGCGCACGGCACGCATTTTTATTTTGGTAAGAATATGCCTGTCAATGCTATGGCAGCAGGTGCGGACATGGCGTCTGTTTCTATGCACAAGTCCGGCGGCAGCCTGACGCAGAGCAGCCTGCTTTTGACCGGTCCGGCCGTCAATTGGGAATATGTCAGCCAGATAATCAACCTGACGCAGACAACGAGTGCTTCCTATCTTTTGATTTCCAGCCTGGATATTTCGCGCCGTAATTTGTACATGCGTGGTGAAAGCTCCTTCGGCAAGGTACAGGAGATGGCAGAATACGCACGCGAGGAAATAAATTCTATCGGCGGCTACTATGCCTATGGCCGTGAGCTGAAAAATGGCAGCAGTATCTATGATTTTGATGTTACTAAGTTGTCTGTCTATACGCGTGACATCGGCCTTGCAGGCATCGAGGTGTATGACCTTTTGCGCGATGAATACGATATCCAGATAGAGTTTGGCGACATTGCCAACATCCTGGCCTATATTTCCATCGGTGACCGCATTCAGGATATAGAGCGTCTGGTGGGCGCGCTGGCGGACATCAAGCGCCTGTATTCCAAGGACCCCTCGCAGATGCTCAATACGGAGTATATTGCGCCCAAGGTTGTGGTTTCGCCACAGCAGGCCTTTTATGCCAAGGACGAAATGCTACCCATCCGTGAAACGGCAGGTCGCATTTGTAGTGAGTTTGTGATGTGCTATCCGCCGGGAATTCCTATCCTCGCTCCTGGTGAGGTTATTACTAAGGATATTATTGATTATATTATTTACGCCAAGGAGAAGGGGTGTTCTATGCAGGGGCCGGAGGATCCCGAGGTTAACAATATTAACGTGCTAGTTTAGGAATCGTCGATAAGGTACTATCTGCTTTGTCGCGGCTCCTAGGAGTACTAGATTGTACGCGACGCAAAGGCCCAAGTTGCCGCAAGCTTGCGATGCGGGAAACTGCTGGCCGTGCTAATATCGCTTGCGATGAGTCGTCGCCGCTTCGCGCATCTGGCACCTTCTCGGCGATTTGGCGTGAGCGGGCACCATCTGCTTTGCCCTGGCTCTTAGGAGCAACAGGCTAAAAATATTTATAAAGGATGTGATACCATGGAGCTTTGGTTTTCGGATTATCATACCGATGATGTGAAGCTTGATATAAAAATAGAAAAGCAGCTTTTTGGCGAGGATACGGATTTTCAGCGTATTGATGTTTTTGAGTCCAAGGAGTTTGGCCGTTTTATCAGCTGCGATGGTACCATCGTTTTTTCGGAAAAGGACGAATTTGTTTATGATGAGATGATCGTGCATGTGCCTATGGCCGTGCATCCGCATGTGCGCAAGGTGCTGGTCATTGGCGGTGGTGACGGTGGCGTAGCGCGTGAGCTGGCGCATTACGACGAGATCGAAGAAATTGACGTGGTGGAAACGGATCATGTTTTTATTGATGTCTGCCGCGATTATTTCCCTGATAACGCCTGTGGCTTGGACGATAAGCGTGTAACCGTTTATAATGCCAACGGCCTGCGCTTTTTGCGCAGCAAGGTTGATGAATATGATTTGATTATCAGCGATGCAATTGATCCTTTGGGACACGCTGCAGGACTTTTTACCAAGGAGTTTTATGGTAACTGCTTCCGTGCGCTTAAGGAGGATGGCATTATGGTGTATCAGCATGGCAGTCCCTTTTACGATGAGGACGAGGAAACCTGTCGCGCTATGCACCGCAAGGCCAGTCACAGCTTTCCCATCAGCCGTGTGTATCAGGCGCACATCCCCACCTGCCCGTCAGGCTATTGGCTTTTTGGCTTCGCTTCCAAAAAATATCATCCGCTCAAGGATTTTGACGCTGCCAAATGGAAGGCACGTGGGATAAAGACCTGGTATTATTCTACTAACCTGCATAAGGGAGCTTTTATGCTGCCTAAGTATGTGGAGGATATGCTGGAGGAAGAAGAAAAATAGACTGGCTATAGCACCTCATTTGCGTTGTTAGTGCTCCTAGACGTACTAAAAGTACGACGTCGTCGCACTGCCTAGCATCTGAGGCACTCTAGCCAGTCTATGTAAAGTATGTATATAGCACCTCATCTGCGTTGAGTATTCTTAGACGCACATACATTGAGAAATTTTGCAAGGAGATGATTCATTATGAGTAAATTATTAGTTATCGGCTGCGGCGGTGTTGCCGGCGTAGCAATCGCCAAATGCTGCCAGAACAGCAGCGTGTTTACCGAGCTGTGTATTGCCAGCCGCACCAAGTCTAAATGTGACGCAGTTAAGGAAAAGCTGCAGCCCACGACTAGTACGGTCATCACCACCGCACAGGTGGATGCAGACAGTAAGGAGCAGCTGGTGCAGTTGATTAAGACCTATGCGCCGGACGCTGTACTGAACGTGGCTCTGCCCTATCAGGATTTGACGATTATGGACGCCTGCCTGGAGTGCAAGGTGGATTATATAGATACAGCCAACTACGAGCCTGAGGATATTGACGAGCCTGCCTGGCGCGCAGTTTATGACAAGCGCTGCAGGGAGGAGGGCTTTTCGGCCTACTTTGACTATTCCTGGCAGTGGGCCTATAAAGAAAAATTTGAGCAGGCAGGTATTATGGCTCTTTTGGGCACAGGCTTTGACCCGGGCGTTACCAGCGTTTTCAGCGCCTATGCCTTAAAGCATTATTTTGACGAAATCGAAACTATTGATATTTTGGACTGCAACGGTGGTGACCATGGTTATCCCTTTGCAACCAACTTTAATCCCGAAATTAACCTGCGCGAGGTTTCTGCCCCCGGCTCCTATTGGGAAAACGGCAAATGGGTAGAAATCCCGGCTATGAGCATTAAGCG
>CAVAHH010000136.1:0-5383 GCA_963588395.1 bacterium | reverse complement strand
CGCTATGGAGGAAACTATTAACGCCTTGCATAAGGAGTGCGACTGCCAGATTGTGGTCGGTGGTGCTGTTTTGACGCAGGAATACGCTGATACCATTGGTGCTGAGCATTATGCAGCGAATGCTGTAAGCGCAGTTAACTATGTAAACGAAATCTTTGGCAAATAAATAACATATAGTAAGCAAAAAGCCCGGCAGATGCAAGTCTGACGGGCTTTTGTGGTAAATAAAAACGGCATGACCTCAGGCAGTCATGCCGTTTGCGTATATCATCTATAGTTGTTGGTTTTAGCGGACTGTAATTACCAGATGCTTTGCAGTAACGGCAGTAAAATCGGTGCTAATATTGAAGTGCTGATACCTGTGAGCGCAATGGCTACACCGCCAATAGCAAGCTGGATTGGGCTGACACTGGCGCAGACGCTGGTGCCGAGGCCGTGGCTGGAGGCACCGATAGCAAGACCTGCGGCCAAATCACTCTTGATACCTAAAAGACGCAGTACCTTGTGGTTAAACGTGGCTCCTAGCATGCCTGTGAAGATGACGGCTGCCGTGGTCAGTGCCGGGATGCCGCCGATAGTTTTGGAAACATCGATAGCGATCGGCGTGGTGATGGATTTGGGAATGAGAGAGAGCAGCACCTGCTCGCTGGCACCCAGCCCTTTGGCACAAAAGTAAACAACAATAATGGCCGAAAGCGTAGCCAGTGTGACGCCGCCTGCGATGGCAGTGGCCTTGGCCATGATGATTTCACGGTTTTTATACAGAGGGAGTGCCAGGGCGATGGTCGCAGGACCCAAAAGAAAATTAATAAAATCAGCACCTGCTGCATATTGCTTGTATTCTACGTTGGGTGCCAGCACGATGACAGCGATGACCAGGGGACAGGCAATAACAAAGGGCGGGATAATATTTAAATTGAAGCGGTCGACAATGATTTCACTTATAGCGTACAAAATCACTGTCAGACCTATGCCAAACAGTGGCGAATTTAAAAGCGCGTCCGGAAACAGCATCAGGCATTCTCCTTTCCCTTGAGCATTGCTTCAAGAAAAAAGGCGGTAACAGCCAAAACTACAATGCTGCATACAATAATGGTTACTGTGATTGGTACAAGCTCTGCCTTGATTACGTCAACGTACAAAATTACACTGACGCCTGCCGGCAAAAAGAGCATGCCCATTTTAGAGATTAAAATATTGCAGATGCCCTCGATGGAGCTTGCAGGAATAACCTTGAAGCACAAAAGCGCGGTCAGGATGAGCATTCCTAAGAGTGCCGGCGGAAAGGGGACGCCAAGGGCGTTGATGATGAGCGTGGATATCCATTGCAAAAGCAACAAAAAGGCTATGCCACGTAATAAACTAGTGGGTGACATTTTGTTTCCTCCTCAAATATCATACAAAACATTTTATTAGACATTCATGAGAAAAGTACGGCAAAGTTGTTATCCGGCCGGGGTTTGTCTGATAGCTTTTGTCATATAATGTACTTAGCTTGTGGAATGACATGTGTAATATATTGCCACAAAGCTAACAATTTGTCAATGAAATGACGGAAATATTTCACTGATTTTACATAAAATTCTCTTTGACTTTTTGACTTTTGTTGCTATAATAGTCAATAGAAGGTGCTGAAAAGGTAAAGACCAGACACTGATGATTAAGAATTCTACTTAGTGCTGTGCGTAGCGCTGGCAGACGCAAAGCACAGACGGCTATTGATAAAGGAGGTGTAGCGCTATGAACGAACGCTACAGTGAAGAGGTAAAGGCAATATTAGAGGCTGCCCAGCAGCAGGCAGTTATGAACTATCACCAGGAGCTGACAACGGCTCATGTTTTGGCTGCTTTGTGCGGCAGTGACGGCTTCTTTAAATATTTGCTGCAAAGTCTGCATATTGATGAAGCAGCTTTCACAAAGGATGCCAAGGCTTTGGTAAGCAAAATCCCCGGTGTGAAGGGTCAGGAACGTCAGCTGATGATGGGCACGGGTTTGGCCCGTGTTATCGCGCTGGCATCACAGGGCAAGGATGAGGTTACCGCAGGTAAGCTGGTTGCAGCTATGGCAGGCGATGGCGACAGCGATGTGGTTGCGCTATTGCGTAAGTATGGCATAGATAAGAAAAAGGTTGAGGCGGCCTATATGCAATATCAAAATAGCGAAGTTAATGATGAAACGAAAAAGACGTTAGAAAAATATGGTCAGGATCTGACTGCTAAGGCTAAAGAGGGCAAGCTTGACCCCGTAATCGGCCGTGATGAGGAAATCCGCCGCACGATAGAAATCCTGTCGCGTCGCAAAAAGAATAACCCTGTACTGATTGGTGAGCCCGGCGTTGGTAAAACGGCCATTGTAGAAGGCTTAGCGCGCCGCATTATCGCCGGTGATGTGCCTGAAAGCCTGAAGAGCAAAACGCTATATGCGTTGGATCTGGCAGCACTGGTGGCTGGCGCCAAGTACCGTGGTGAATTTGAGGAGCGTTTAAAAAAGGTGCTGAAGGCAGTGAGCGAGAGCGCAGGTCAGATTATCATGTTTATCGATGAGCTGCATACAGTTGTAGGAGCAGGTGCTGCCGAGGGTGCAATGGATGCAGGCAATATTTTGAAGCCTATGCTGGCGCGTGGTGAGCTGCGCTGCATTGGTGCGACCACGCTTAACGAATACCGCAAATATATTGAAAAGGACAGTGCGCTGGAGCGTCGTTTCCAGCCTGTGATGGTTAAGGAGCCGAGCGTTGAAGACACGATTTCTATTTTGCGCGGCCTGCGTGAACGTTATGAAGTGCACCATGGTGTGCGTATTAAGGATGCTGCCCTGGTGGCTGCTGCTGTGCTTTCTAACCGTTATATCAATGATCGTTTCTTACCTGATAAGGCTATTGACCTGGTAGATGAGGCTGCGGCCCGTCTGCGTACTGAAATAGATTCACTGCCTGTAGAGCTTGATGAAAGCAAGCGCCGCATTTTGCAGCTGGAGATTGAAGCGCAGGCCTTGGGCAAGGAGGAGGACGAGCAGTCTAAGGACCGCCTGGCAAAGCTCAACGAGGAGCTGGCAGAGCTGCGTAAGCAAAACGATGAGCTTGTTAAACGCTGGGATGCCGAAAAAGCCTCTATTGCCCGTGTGCGCGAGGTTAAAAAGGAAATTGACGCTGTCAAAAACCAGATGGAGCAGGCAGAGCGCGACTACGACCTGAACAAGATGGCCGAGCTGAAATACGGCCGTCTGCCAGAGCTGCAAAAGGAGCTGGCGGCACTGTCTAAAAAGGATGAAAATGGCAACGACAACGTAATGCTTAAGGAAGAGGTGGACGAGGAGGATATCGCTAAGGTTGTAAGCACCTGGACCGGTATTCCTGTTGCCCGTCTGGGTACTGGCGAGCGTGCTAAGCTGGTGCATCTGGAAGAAATTTTACACGAGCACGTTATCGGTCAGGATGAAGCAGTAAAGGCCGTTAGTGAGGCTGTTGTGCGTGCACGCGCCGGCATCAAGGACCCCAACCGTCCGATTGGCTCCTTTATCTTCCTTGGTCCTACCGGTGTGGGCAAGACCGAGCTTGCAAAAACTCTTGCCGAGGTACTCTTTGATGACGAGCGCAACATGGTGCGCATCGACATGAGCGAATATATGGAAAAGCACACTGTATCGCGTTTGATTGGCGCGCCTCCGGGATATGTAGGCTATGACGAGGGCGGCCAGCTGACTGAGGCGGTACGCCGTCATCCCTACAGCGTTATTTTGCTGGATGAAATTGAAAAGGCACATGCTGATGTCTTCAACGTACTGCTGCAGGTTTTGGACGATGGTCGCCTGACGGATGGCAAGGGACGCAGTGTGGACTTCAAAAATACGTTGATTATCATGACCAGTAACCTTGGCAGTAGCGAAATTATGAAGGCTCAGGGCAGCTTAGGACGTGAGCAGATTCAGCAGATGCTGATGAACTTCTTCCGTCCGGAGTTCTTGAACCGTGTCGATGATATCGTAATCTTTAAGCCTTTACAGGCCGAACAGATTAAGGATATCGTTAAGCTGGTGCTGCACGAGCTGGGTGACCGCCTGAACAGACAGCTGGAGCTGACGCTCACCGCTACGGACGAGGCAGTGGCTTACCTGGCTAAGGCCGGCTTTGACCCTGCCTTTGGTGCAAGGCCGTTAAAACGCTTGATTGTACACACTGTAGAAAATATTTTGGGCAAGAAGATTGTCGCAGGCACAATTAAAAATGGCGATAAGGTAGAGGTCGTTTTGGCTAATGACGCTATCGATGTCGTAGTAAAATAATATTTTGAGCCTTGGGGCTGCAGAGCAATGACTTTGCAGCCTTTTTCTTTTGTCTGAAGCAGGGAAGCGCGCTGCCTGCGGCGAATAAAGCATAGTTAATAGAGTATTAGTCATTTTGTGGAGGTGTTTATGATGCTAAAAAGAGCAATAAGAGGATTGATTTTTGTAATATGCCTGCTGTGGGGAGTGCTGGCGGTGGCAGCCTCGCCAGATTATAGTAAGCAGGAGGCGTGGGCTTATTGGCAGGTTGGCACAGGCAAAAGGGCGGACTGCTTTTTGATCTGTCCGACGGTGTATCTGGGTGAGGCCGGTAAGTACAATGCTGATTATCCCCTGCCGGAAGCCTTGCAGCAGAATTTTATCGGCGCGCTGAATATGGAGCGGGGCATTTACGAGAAAAGCTGCACGCTTTATGCGCCGTTCTACCGTCAGCAGTCGCTTGCAGCTTACACTGTGCCGGATTCTGTGGCGGCGCAGTACAGGGCGTTGGCTTATTTAGACGTGCGCCGCGCGTTTAAGTATTTTCTGGCGCAGCGTGACAGCTCACGGCCGTTTGTGCTGGCCGGCTTTTCGCAGGGAGCGCAGCTTTGCCTGGAGCTTTTAGAGGAATTCGGTGATAAGGCCGGGGTGAAGGACAAGCTGGTGGCCTGCTACGCTCTCGGCTGGCCCTTGGAGGCAGGCAGGGCGGCGCAATATCCTTGGCTGCGTAGCGCCCAAGGGGAAACAGATACAGGTGTAATCGTTTCGTTTAATAGTGAAGCCCCCTTTGTGCAAGGCTCGCTGATTTTACCTGCAAAGCTGCATTCGTTGGCGATAAACCCGCTCAACTGGCGCACAGATAATACCTATGCGGATAAAAGCCTGAACCTGGGAGCCTGCTTTACCGATTACAGCGGCAAAATTACCCGTGAGGAAAAGGCTCTCACAGGTGCCTATCTGGATCCTGTGCGCGGGGCGCTGAAGGTGGATGCGGCGGTGACGGATGATAAGTTTCCTTATGTTCTGGATATTTTTTCTCCTGGTGTTTTTCATTTATATGATTATCAATTTTTCTACCGTAATTTACAAAAGAATGTGGCTGTGCGCCTGGAGCATTTTGAGC
>CAVAHH010000135.1:0-5453 GCA_963588395.1 bacterium | reverse complement strand
TCCATATACAGGCCTACATTACCTTCAGCATCGCCGCTGTAGGTATATGTGCCGCTGAGGCCCAGGTTAACACTGCTGTCGGCATCAGCCTTCAGGTTGCCGCTAAAGTTTCTCAGGCCCTTCAGTACCTGCACCTTGTCATAATCCACTTCGTCAAGATGCTCAATAACTACGCCTACGTCAATCTTACCGCCGCTTTCAGCAAGAGCCAGATATTTGCCATCACTGACAGTGCTGGTAATACCTGAATACTTGGTTCTTGTTTCGCCAACGCTGATGGTGCCGCCATCATGTGCATACAACAGGTTGCCATTGGTGCTTGACAGATTTGCATTAGCGCTTGTAAGGTTAATCACACCATTTTTGCCTGCTTCAATAACATTACCGTCAGCTGTCAGAGTCAGGCAGGGATTTCTGTAATCAGAGTTAGAAATAAGGTCGATCTGGCTGGTATAATCGGCGTTATTGCCGGCATAGGCTACAGTGCTCTGTCCGTTGCCGCTGGCGGTAATGTTCAGGGTTGCATTCGTCAATCTTACCAAGCCCTTTTGGTCGTTATACACGCCATATACTTTATCCGTAGCCGTCCCCGTAGCCTGCACATCCAAAGTGGTATTAACAGCCGAAGAACCAATTACGTTGGTCACATACAGATCCTTTTCGGCACCACGCACAGCAGCCTTAACAGCTTCCTTGCTCAGATCCGGTGCAATCACATAACTGTAGCGGCTATCCGCATCGCCAACATACCAGGTATTGGCAGCAATAGTACCATTGGAGTATTTTGTATCTACCTGCTTGATATCATATTCCGTATTGTTGCTGTCATTGCAAAGAACCTTCCTATATGTGCCACCGGAAGGATTGATGGTTGCCGACCAATTACTGCTATATGTAATATTGCTTACACGCAGCACGGTACCGTCATCGTCAACCACACGAACAACCATATAATTAAAAGGATAGTTGTACACCAGACCCTCTGCGGGCTTCACCTTAGCTGTAACGGCTGCTGCCACCTTTTGCATGGTGTCTACGCTGAAGTCCGGCATATCGCCGGCCTTGACATCCAAGGTTACAAACAGGTAGGTAGAGCTTTTACTCGTTCCACCCCAACTACCTTGCGTTTCTTTGGTCAAATCCTCGGCCAAAGTGATATCACCGCCAATGACGGTTCCTGTTGCCTTGTCATAACCAAATTGGTAATGATCCGGGTTCTGCCAGCTTTCACCAATTTGGCTGCCATATTCTGCCGAGCTCCAGGTAACGCCGCCCAGGTTTTCCGCACTCGTCATGTCCACAGTCTTAGCACAGGCGACGCTTGCGAAGCCACAGCCCAAAGCAAGGGCGACAGCTACAGCCAGTTTACGACTACCAAGCATTTTGTTCTTCTTACTCATTGAAAATCTCCCCACTTTCTGACCCTTCAATACACTCCTTTGAACGGTCACAAATTTAGATTTTAACGCAGCCAACAGCTACATAAATCTCTTTGCAATATTCTTGCATTTCAGCCAGACAAGGGGCTGTCCACACCATCCGCCATCTGTGCCGGGGCAGGCCGCGTCAGCCTGCCGCAGACACATAAAATATTATTTTTTCCAAACAGCTTCCATAATGTTGCCATACTGCGCTTCCAGGAATTTTAATGCTTCGCCGATAATAGCGTTCAGCAGTGCAGGATTAAAGGTGTTGTTTTCTGCTGTAATGCAGGCATTCAGCATGAAGTCACCCTTTTCAGAAACAGTAAATTTGAAGGGACGGACATTATTATTCATATTGTTGATAGCAACAGCCATCTCCGGCAGCTTCTCCTCCGGAATAACCTGCGGTGCGATTTGTACCTGCAGGATAATATATACGCTGTCATCCATCAATACCGCCATCGGCAGAATTTGTCCCTTTACCTCCATACGGCTGCGGAAGATAGTTGTATGGAGCTTGTCATCAAATTCCTGCACGTCAAAGCAGTCAATTTTATTGTCAGCTAAAAATTGCTGCATTTTGTCAATTTTGTCTTCACGTTTTTGGTCAAAATTCAGCACCTTGGTTTCTACCTTAGCTTCATCCTGTTTGGTTTCTTTGATTTTTTCACTCATTTACAAAATCTCCTTTAGCTTTTTATTTAAGGAGGCGTCGGCACTGCCGCCAGCGCCCCCTCATGCCCTATTAATCTTACTGTCTGCCTGCTAGCTCTTAAAAGCTCCAGCGCAGGCCTGCATCCAGTCGCCAGTCATTGCTGCCTGTGTCGCCGCCAAATTTCTTCTCGAAGGTTGCATATACATAAGAATTATCATTCACCATCATGCTACCGCCCAGCTGCCATTCGAACCAGCTGCCGCCAAAATCAACCTGCGTACCGCTGGTAGGCTCGTTTTCGGCCGAGAATGTGGTTGTAAAGTCACCGCTGAATTCATGCGCCCATGCCAGCTTGGTATAGAGCATGGATTTTTCGGTTGCTTTGCCAACGCCCAGGCCGATGCGTCCGATCGCGGTAGTAAAGGCATCCTGGCTGACGTGCATATACTTGTTCAGACCCTTGGAATCAAGGAAGTCGCTCGCTGCGCTGTAATCAGTACCGGCAACACGGCCTACAGTGAACTGTACGCTCGGGTCGAAGTAGAAGCCGTTTTGCAGCTGCATTCTGCGGCCGTATTCAGCACTCAGGCTCAGGCCCAAGGTATCGTAGTCGCCCTCCAGCTTATGACCCATATCGTTATAAACGGTGTAATCGTTATCGAGCTGACCGCCCTTAACGACTACGTCAGCATAATGACCCTTTTCGCCATTCCAGCTACCGTATACAGCCAGGCTTACGGACTTGCCGTCACCGTGACCGCCCATCTCGTAGGTGTTCTTGCCCTTGTCGTAGCTTACTGCCGCGCCAAAGAGCAGGCCGTTATCAAGCTGCTTGTCATAGCCAAGCTGGTAAGCATTGTAGCTGGTGCTATACTTGGTGTTCTTGGCATCAAAGCTGCTCTTACCACCGTAGTAGTGTGCCCACAGGCCGCTTTCCTCGCGTGCCAGGCGGACATCGCCCATACGCTGCAGCATATCGCTGGTTTCGCTGCGCCACAGCAGCGCGGTCGAAGCCATTGCCGATTTAGCACCACGCATCATAGCAGTTTCGCTGCTACCGTAAACGATCTCCGGATCAGTTCGCTTAATGCTGCCATCAGTGTAATTGCCCTGACCCTGGGTATCGTAACCGATATCGCCATAAACCTTAACCTTAGTCAGACCCTCGGCGATTTCTACACGTCCGCTCAAATTATCGGGATTAATGCCTGCATCAGCATAATACAGCTTCTTGGAAAGCTCCCTGAAGAGCTGCTCAATCTTTTCTGTTTCGCTGTAGCTCAGCTCGTCGCTGTTATCAGTCCTCAGAGTAATCTTGCTGCCCTTTTCTGCCTTATCGATGCTCAAATCGCCGCCGCTGAACTTAATGTTGCTCAAAGCACCGGTTTCTGCATCCTTATCGGCGGTATGCTTGTAGTTAACGGTAATGTCACCGCTATAGCTGCCTACATTGATATTGCCGGCGTTTGCATCAGTCTGGTTGATGGTGCCGCTACCCTTCAGGCTCTTCAGCTTGCTGTTGCCGCTATTGTTCCAGCTTGCCTTAGAACCAAGGCTCAGGCTTACGCCGTCGCCTGCAGCATTACCGGTCCAGCTACCATTAGCAGCGTAGATGTTAATCTCCGCAGTATCGCTGGTGGTTGCATTGCCTGTCAGCTTGCTGTCCGCCGTACCCAGACCGATGTTGATCGTGCTGCCACCGGCTGCGTTAATATCGCCTGTGATGACTGCGAGCTTGTCGCCTGCCGCAGCATTAGCACTGTTGATATTAACCGTGCCCTTGTTATCAGCATGAATATCGCCTGTAATCGTACCGCCTGCCAGATCAACACTGCCTGCGTCAGCAAGCACAGCGTCACCTGTGCCAACGGTGATATTCGTCAGGCCATAGGTCTTGATGCTGCTGCCTGCACCGTTTGCCGCAACCGTGCTGTTAGCAGAAACAACACCGTTGTTGTGCAGGATTATCCTGCCGCCGTTTTCTGCCAGCAAAGCCTTGCCTGCGGCGTCAATATCCAGCTTATTAAGGTCATTGAATTCGATCGTGATCTTATCAGCAACAACTGCATCCGCAGAGGATTTCAGCTTCATGCTGTTGCTGTTCATCTGCAGCAGTAAATCCTTGCCTGCGCCAATGCTGGTGCCGTCGGTGGTAATCGTCGTGGTTCCCTTGGTAAAGTCGTAGGTTGCATTATCTACATACAATACGCCAGCCAGCTTGTATTCCTTATCCTGCTTCCATACGCCTGTAATCTGAGTAGTGAAGCTTTCTGCTGTCTGTTTGTCGGGATATTCAACATTAGGCGTTACGCTGCCATCCTTCAGGCTTCCTTGTCCTGTGCTGCTGTCGTAGGTGATATCACCTGTTTGTTTGATAACAGAGCTTGCAGTCAGGCCCTCAGCCAGCTTTACGTAGCCTGCAAGGTTACGCTCGCCAGTCGTGTAGGCTGTGTAGTACAGCTTATTAGCCAATGCGTTCAAGGCGTCAGCAATGCTGTCTTCGTCTGTAAAGTCAACACCGTTTCTATCCGTCAGCAGGGTGATCTTGCTGCCGCTTGCTGCCTTGCCTACGGTGAAGTTGCCGCCGTATACCTCGGTCGGATTGCTGCTGTTGTGTTTATAAATTACGGTTGCGTCGCCGCTGTAGCTGCCGATAGTCACGCTTGCAGCGCTGTCCATGTTCACTACGCCGCTCGTACCGGCGAAGCTTGCCAGCTTGCTGGCGCCCGTGTTGTTCCAGGTGCTGCCGTTCAGGCTCAGGCTGAAGCCATCGCCTGTGCTTGCGCCCGTCCAGGTGCTGCCGCCAGTCAGCGTTGCGCTGCCGCCTGCGCTCGTGCTGCCTGTCCAAGTGCTGTTAGCCGCTGTCAGGCTCAGGCCTGCGCCGCTGTTATCGCCTGTCCAGGAGCTGTTAGTCATATTGACGGTTGTATTGCTGCCGTTGTTCGCACCGCTCCAGGCTGTGCCGTTCGTCAGGGTGATGTTGGCCTTAGCGCCGCCGTTTGCGCCGCTCCAGGTAGATTTATCCGCACTGACGGTTACGCCGTCGGCTGTGTTGTCCTTGCTCCAGCTTGCGCCATTAGTCAGCGTTACGCTGCTGTTGGCACCGCTGTTGGCGCCGTTCCACGTGCTGGCATCCAGCGAGATAGTGCTGCCTGCACCGGTGTTTGCACCAGTCCAGACCGTACCGTTAGTCAGCGTTGCGTTCAGCTTGCCGCTGCTCATGCCGTTCCACGTGCCCTTGCTCATGCTCAACGTCGTGCTGCCGGCGTTGTCGCCTGTCCAGGCCGCTCCCTCCGCGAAGGTCAGCTCGGCGCTGGCGTCGGCGTCCGTAGTTACGTCGCCCTCCAGCTTGCTGATGCTCTTGGCTACTACCT
>CAVAHH010000134.1:0-5466 GCA_963588395.1 bacterium | reverse complement strand
CGTTAGCACCGCACTGGCTGACGATGTCGCTGACCTGGCGCAGCTGACCGGGACGATCCTCGAGCACGATGACCAGATCGGCACGACGCCCGCTGGTTACCTGACCACGGGTTATGACGCGCGAGAGGATGTTTACGTCGATATTGCCACCGGATACAAGGCAGACGGTCTTTTTGCCCTTAATTGGCAGCTTGTCAAAAATAGCAGCAGCTACAGGGGTAGCACCTGCACCCTCGGCAATGAGCTTTTGCTTTTCTATCAAGGTTAAAATAGCGGTGGCGATTTCATCCTCGCTGACGGTGACGATATCATCCACATATTTGCTGATCATCTCATAGGTGGTTTCACCCGGAGTTTTTACAGCAATGCCATCGGCAAAGGTGTTGACGTGCTCCAGAGTTTCGTATTTGTGATCATGGAAAGCGTTGAACATGCTGGCCGCTCCTGCAGCCTGTACGCCGTAGATTTTGACATCTGGACGCAGGCTTTTGATAGCGAAGGCTACGCCGCTGATGAGTCCGCCGCCGCCGATGGGTACGACAACTGCTTCTACATCAGGAAGCTGGTCCAAAATTTCCAGACCGATACTGCCCTGCCCGGCAATAACCAGCTCGTCATCATACGGATGGATAAAGGTCATGCCGGTCTCCTCCTGCAGCTGTACGGCGCGGTCGTGTGCTTCGTCGTAGGCACCGGGAACAAGCTCTACCTGCGCGCCCAGGCGCTTGGTGTTTTCTACCTTCATAATGGGGGCACCATCCGGCATACAGATGACGCTTTTGATACCCATGCTGGTGGCGGCAAGTGCCACGCCTTGGGCATGGTTACCGGCGCTGCAGGCGATTACGCCTTTGGCAGCCTCCTCAGGCGAAAGCTGGCTGATTTTGTAATAGGCTCCGCGCAGCTTAAAGCTACCTGTTACCTGTAGGTTTTCCGTTTTCAGATACAGGTCGTTGCCATCACTCAAATGAGGTGCCGCTATTAAATCTGTCTTGCGTGCTACGCTCTTTAAGATGAAGGCTGCATGATAAATTTTGTCTAGTGTTAGCATTTTGATACCTTCTTTTTCCCTTATTTTTAAATAAAACAATCTGTCTGCGCCAATGTCTGCTGCAAGAAGCAGCTTGTAGCACAATACATTACATTTAAGTATAAAATGAATCCGCACCTGCGTCAAGTGCTTATGTACAATTACTGCAAAGATAGTGTATAATGATATGATGACAATAAGCTTAAAGGAGTGCAGAAAAATGCAGTGGATAGAAGTAAATGTGGCTGTGACGCATGAGGCGGTGGAGGCAGTTGCAGACGTTTTGACGAATGCAGGCTCTAAGGGCGTGGCGATTGAGGACCCGCAGCTGATTAATGATTTAAGAAATAGTGGCACGTGGGAGCTGTGCGACATTCCCGAGCAGGAAAATACCGAGGTGGTCACCGTCAGCGCCTATTATGCTGATGATGACAAGCTCACGCAGCGCCTGGCAGAGATTGACGCGCAGCTGGCGTTGATTGAGGAGCGCATTGGTAAGTACCGCTTTGGTAACACGTGCTTTCGCAAGGTGAGCGAGCAGGATTGGGCTAATGAATGGAAGCAATATTTTCATGTGACGCACGTGGGCAAAAGCTTGGTTATCAAGCCGAGCTGGGAGGAGTATGCTGCCAAGGACGGCGAGCACGTTATTGAAATCGATCCCGGTATGGCCTTTGGCACGGGCACGCACCACACCACCAATATGATGATGGAGCGGCTGGAAAAGGTAATCACGCCTGCTTCCACTGTGTTTGACGTGGGTACAGGCAGTGGTATTCTGGCGATTGCGTCAGCAATGCTGGGAGCCAAGAGCGTTAAGGCCGTGGATATAGACCCTGTTGCTGTGCGTGTTGCCAAGGAAAACGTGGCAGACAACGGCCTGACCGATGCCATCGAGGTGCGTGAGGGTGACCTCCTGCACGGTACCGAGGGCAGGGCGGATGTTATCATCGCCAATATTATTGCTGATATTATAATCATGCTGCTTAAGGATATACCGCAAAGGCTTGCAGCTGATGGTGTATTTTTGGCCAGCGGCATCATTGAAGAGCGCATGGCAGACGTTGAAGCCGAAGCTAACAAACAGGGCCTTGTGGTGGACGCAGTTGACCATCGTGGCGGCTGGGTCGTAATGCAGATGCGCATGGCGTAAAAGAAAGGACCTCAAATTGCATCGCTTTTTCATTCCCCAATTATACAACGAAACAATGACCATCACAGGTGTGGACGCACGTCATATCAGCAAAGTGCTGCGTATGCAGCCCGGCGATGAGCTGCAGCTTGTGAGTGATGACGGCGTGAGCGCTATTGCCGAAATTACGGCGATTGATGCAGAGAGCGTTAGCGTACACTGCAAGGAAAAGCTGGCCGAAAGCCACGAGCCTGCTGTGCGCCTGATTTTGGCGCAGGGCCTGGCCAAGGGCGAGAAGATGGACTTCATCATCCAAAAGGCCGTGGAAATGGGCGCATACAGTGTGGTGCCTGTGGCTATGGAGCATTCCGTGGTGCGCTTAGATGGCGCAAAGGCACAAAAAAAGGTGGAGCGCTGGCAAAAAATTGCTGAAGCGGCTGCCAAGCAAAGCAAGCGTGACATCATTCCCCAGGTGCAGCAGGTGCAGACTATAGCGCAAATGCTGGCGTCTTGCGACTGCCAGACGAAGATTATCGCCTACGAATGTGAGGATAAAAAAAGCCTGCGCTCAGCACTAGTGGCAGCCAAGGAGGCTGGCGGTATTACCAGCCTGCTTTTGATTATCGGTCCCGAGGGCGGTATCAGTGAGGCAGAGCTTACAGCAGCACGTGCGGCAGGTGCGGTGCCCGTAAGTTTGGGACGCAGGATTTTGCGTGCTGAAACTGCGGGATTGGTGGCAATATCGGCCATTTTTTATGAAACAGGAGATTTAGGAGATTAAAGGTTAATGAGAAAAATTGCGTTTTATACGCTTGGCTGCAAGGTGAACCAGGCAGATACTGCGAGCATGGAGGGAATCTTCCGCGCTGCAGGCTATGCAGTTGTACCCTTTGGCGAGCCGGCGGATGTATATTTAGTTAACACCTGCGTTGTTACCAACACGGGACAGCGCAAGTCACGTCAGATCATCAACCGCGCTGTGCGTCACAATCCCTTGTCGCTGGTGGTGGTGACAGGCTGTTATCCGCAGACCGCGCCCGAGGAGGTGCGTGCTATTAGTGGAGTGGACGTCATCATCGGCAACCAGGAGCGTGCGCGTATTGTGGAGCTGGTGAACGAAGCGCTGGAGCACAAGCAGACAGAGATTTTGGACAATGTGCAGCAGATGACGGTGGATACCAAGTTTGAGGAGCTGGGTGTAGGTACGGAAACAGATAAAACCCGTGCCTTCTTAAAAATCCAGGAGGGCTGCAACCAATATTGCACCTATTGCATCATTCCCTTTGCCCGCGGACCGTTGCGCAGCCGCAGCCTGGCAAGTATCCGCGAGGAGGTGGGCAAGCTGGTGGCTGCAGGCTACAAGGAGGTTGTGCTCATCGGTATTCACCTGGGCTGCTACGGTAAGGAGCTGGCCAAAGAGGGCAGGCACGTTACGCTGTATGACGCAGTGCAGGCGGCCCTGAGCGTGGATGGTGTGCAGCGCGTGCGCCTGGGATCCTTGGAATCGGTGGAGGTGGAGCCGCGCCTTTTGCAGCTGATGGCAAGTGAGCCGCGCTTTTTGCGGCATCTGCATCTGCCATTGCAAAGCGGCTGCGACAAGATTTTGCGCGCTATGCACCGTCCTTATGATACGCAGCGCTTTAGCAGGCTGCTGGCCGATATCAGGGAGCAGGTGCCTGATGTGGCGATAACGACGGATATTATTGTGGGCTTCCCCGGCGAAACCGAAGGGGACTTTGCTGTTACGCTGGACTTTGCTAAAAAATGCGGCTTTGCCAAAATGCACATCTTTCCCTATTCCAAGCGTAAGGGCACACCTGCTGCCGAAATGCCGCAGCAGGTGGACGAGGCCGTAAAGAGCGAGCGCGCCGCACGCTTGGCGCAGGTGGACGACGCACTGCACCAAAGCACTCTTGCCGCTATGGTGGGCAAGGTGGAGGAGGTTCTGTTTGAGCAGCCTGTGGACGCGGCGCATATGGAGGGCTTGTGCGGCCCTTATCTGCGTGTAGTGGTTGCAGGCGGCGCGGAGCTGGCTAACCAAATTGCCAAGGTAAAAATTACCGGTGTGCAGGATGATTATCTTGTGGGAGAGCTGGTAGAAAGATAACTGCAGATAGCGAATTCAAAAACATTTCACATTTATAGCAGGATTATATTAATTAATACAGAATATATCTAGATACAGTGAATTGAGAGGAGGATAATTAAGTGGCTGACGATTGCATTTTTTGTAAGATAATTAAGGGTGACATCCCTTCCACGAGGGTTTATGAAGACGATAAAATGATTGCCATTAATGACGTTGCGCCTGCAGCTCCCGTGCATGTGCTGCTGATGCCTAAGGATCATACTGCTAACATCACTACCGCGGATCCTGAGCTGGTTGCCTACATGCTGAGCAAGGTAAAAATGATTGCCGAAAAAACCGGTATTGCCGAAAAAGGCTTCCGCGTTGTTATCAACACCGGCGATGATGGCGGACAAACTGTAAAGCATCTGCACATCCATGTAATTGGTGGTAAAGCTTTGGGCTGGCCTCCGTGCTAAAACTTGACAATGCTTGTCTTTTCCTGTATAATTAATCAGTAAGTGTTTTTGTCTGGTAACAGGTAAAGACTTAATTTGCATATACACTTCCCTAAGTGTGTGGAGGGAGGGAGATCAGATGGCAGAAATTAAAGTTGGCAAGAATGAAACTTTAGACAGCGCACTGCGCAGATTTAAAAGAGCAACCCAAAAGGCAGGCATTCTTTCTGAGGTAAGAAAACGCGAGCACTATGAAAAGCCGAGCGTTGCACGTAAGAAAAAATCCGAAGCAGCCAGAAAACGTAAAACCAGATAATTGGAGGCGGGCTGTATGTCTATAAAAGACCAATTGACTGCTGATATGAAGCAGGCCATGAAGGACAGAGAAGCAGGTAAGCTGCGTTTATCCGTTATCCGCATGGTACGTGCTAATATTAAAAATGTTGAGATCAACGATAAAAAAGAACTCACCGATGATGAGGTCTTATCTGTCTTGATGAAAGAGGTCAAAATGCGTCAGGATTCTGTGGAGGAATTCCAAAAGGCAGGTCGTGACGAGTTGGTTGCCCAAGCTAAGGAAGAGATTGCAATCCTGCAAAAGTATCTTCCGGAGGCTCTTGGCGATGACGAGCTGAAGGCTATCGTGGCAGAGGTTATTGCAGCTGTTGGTGCTACCGGTCCTAAGGATATGGGTAAGGTAATGCCGGCGGTAATGGCAAAGACCAAGGGCCGTGCTGATTTGACGTCATCCCATCCTTCCTCGCATCTTGCGATGGCA
>CAVAHH010000133.1:0-5524 GCA_963588395.1 bacterium | reverse complement strand
GTATAAAATATAGTATAATTGCGTAAAGAAAAAGAGTATGCTACAATGAAATCAAGGAAAAGCAGCATACATTTATTGCTATTATATTTTGCTACTTCTGCTGCAATGCCTTGCATTCTGCATAATTATTCGAAGAATGCAAAAATATTACTAGGAGGGATTTGAGTATGAACAAGGTTTTTAAGGTTATTTGGAGTGAGGCCCGTAATTGCTATGTTGTTGTATCCGAAATGGCAAAAAATTGCAGCAAGAGCTGCTCAACCAAAAAACTTCTGGCGATGTTGGTGGCAACAGGAGTAATGACCTGCGCAGGGTTTGGCGTAGCAGAAGCAGATACAGATGTGGGCTTCGAGCGGGATGTTAAGTATCAACAACGTGTTGATACAAACACTGGATTGTACTATTCTGAAATTTGGCATTATGTAACTGAACGTGGTGGACAAAGAGTCCATTTCCACGGCAGTGGCGGTGGTGGAGCTTTGGGTGATGAGAACTGCGGTGAAAAGGTTTATAACACCACGCTGACCATTGGTGATGTTAATAAGGTTTTCAAGGATCTTTCTGCTAACGACGTACTGCTTTACAATAAATCCATCACAGGCGGTAAGATTGAAGATGGCAAAATTACCTTGAATACGATTGGCGGAGCGGCTATACAGCTGGATGGTGAAATTACTGGCGGCGGCTGGCAGCTTTCTACCAATGGTGCTGCTGTAACTACTGAGGTGGCTGCCGGGGATACCGTGGACTTTAGCGGTAATGAAAATATCAGCGTAAGTAATGAAGGTAAGAATGTTACGGTCGCATTGAACAGCTCGCTGACCGGGATAACATCTATTACAAATTATAGCTCTGCTTTGAAACTGTACGAAAATCAGGTTGCTCTCACCGATGGTTCTGCAAGATTATTGTTAAGGGACAATGCCATGCATTTGGGTTACCAGGCAGGTCAGACATATGCTCCTATGCAGATTAAAGGCGTGGCCGATGGTACAGAAACAAAAGACGCAGTTAATTTTGGCCAGCTGAAGGCTGTAGAAGCACTGGCAGATAAGCACACCACGTTGGAGGCAGGTGCTAATGTTTCTATTGATCCTGGAGAAACAGAGACCGGAGCGCTGCACTATGTGATTTCTGCTGATGACAAGTATGTTGTTGGTGGTGCATATAATGCAACAGACAAGCAGCTGACCTTGACGCGCAATGACCAGGAGACTGTGAACATTGACCTGAGCGGCATCCAGGGCGGTGCGTGGAAGCTTTCTACTAATGCAGATAAATCGGGTGCAAAGGTGGCTGATGTAGCACCGGGAGATACAGTTGATCTTTCGCCTGGGTATGACCCTAATGGACATAACAACATTATCATAACTACTGATAGTTCTAATCCCAAGAATGTAAAATTCCACGTTAATGGTGACTTGCGGGGGATTACCCACATTGAAAATCTAGGGGCATATATCGACTTGGACGGTGTTGCGAAGAATATGAAAATGATTGCCGGCGATGGCGTGGGAATCATAATGGGCGGCGGCAAGATGAATATCAATAATGCAATTGATATTGATACGAATGGCAAGATTAGTAATGTAGCTGACGGAACTGCTGCCCATGACGCAGTTAACTTGGGTCAGCTGCAATCTGCAATCAGCGGCTTGAATCTTACTAAGGTGGAAGCAGGGACTAATGTAACCGTTAGCGAAGTAACAGACCCTGAAACCGGCAAGATTACAGCCTATAAGGTTGATGCTGACGCCACCAGCGTGAGTGGTACAGGCAATATCACTGTAACACCTGGCACTAAGGATGCTAACAACGTAACTAATTATGAGGTTACGCTGAATAAAGACCTGACCGGTATCGAAAGCATCAGCAATAATGATAAGAAAATTGACCTGAAGGGTGACAACATGCTCTTGCAGAACGGCGACGCCGTTATCAGCATTGACGCACAGGGGCATATTGGTGGCGTAGCGGCTGCTGTAAGCGATGATCAGGCAGTTAACCTTGGGCAGCTGAAGGAGTATGCTGCAGGGATGGACACCCATGTTGAGGCTGGTGAATATACCGTAACCGAAAACAAGGTGACCATGAATATAGTGGATAAGGAAGGCAAGCCTACGGGTGAGCAGGTTGTTATTAAGGATGTTGCCTCCAAGACAGAGCTGGATGACGTTAAAACGTTGGCCAGGAAGCACAATACCGTTGCTGCAGGCGCCAACATTAAAGTTATAGTTGAAGATGAACCGAACGCTGACGGTGGCAAGGAATATAGAGTAGCTTTGGATAATAATATTAATCTTGAAAGCGTAACCACCGGTGCTGCCAGGATGGATAACGAGGGCTTGAAGATTGGCAGGGAGACCAGCCTGACTGCTGATGCCTTGAAGATTGATAACAAGACCTATATTGATGAACACGGCATCAACGCTAATGAGCAAAAGATTACTAACGTGGCTGATGCTGAGCTTAGTGAAACCTCCATGGACGCTGTAAACGGCAGCCAGCTGCACGCCACTAACCAAAAGGTTATGGAAAACAGCAACCGCATCAGCAGACTGGGCGACCGCGTGAACAAGGTTGGCGCCGGTGCTGCCGCACTCGCGGCGTTGCATCCGATGGATTTTGACCCGGACGACAAGTGGAGCTTTGCTGCAGGCTATGGCAATTACGCCGGTCAGAATGCAGCCGCAATCGGTGCTTACTATCGTCCTGACGAAAAGGTGATGTTCAGCGTTGGCGGCACTGTCGGCAATGGTGAAAACATGGTGAATGCAGGCATCAGCTTCGCTCTGGACCGCACCAACCGCGTAAGCAACAGCCGCACTGCTATGGCCCGCGAGATTGTGGACCTGCGCGGACAGCTGGTGGAAATGGGTGCGAAGGTGGCCAAGATGGAAGCAATGTTTGGTATACTGGATGAAAGCAAGAATACGCTCTTCCCGGATATCCCCGAAAACCATTGGGCTTTTGAGTATGTGGCTAAGCTGGCCGGCAACGGCATTCTGGAGGGCTATCCTGACGGCAACTTCAGTGGAGACCGCATGATGACCCGCTATGAATTTGCTGCTATGTTGTATCGTGCTATCGAAAAGGGCCAGGCACTGGAAGCAAGGATTCTTAAGGAATTCGCTCCTGAGCTGGGACGCATTCGTGTAGAACGTATCCACGGCGAAGATAACGACAAGAACAAGGTAGAACGCGTACGTGTAAACAGCGGCAAGACCTATGGCATGCGCGATAACTATGGTTCCAAAATCAGATAACATATGCTGGTAAGGCAAAATCCCAACCTCTCCTAGTAGTCGTCTACGGATGACCAAAGGATAAGGCAGAGGCTGCTGCAGAAATGCGGCGGCCTTTGCTTTTTTGCTTGACGGCTGCCACGATTGTCATTATAATAAAAGCAACTTCATATTTAACCTTTGGGGCAGGGTGCAATTCCCGATCGGCGGTATAGTCCGCTAGCGCTGCAGCGCATGAACCGGTGCAAGTCCGGTACCGACAGTATAGTCTGGATGAGAAAAGGTGGTAAGGCATTTTTCCGCGTACGGGCTCCTTTGGCATGCTTGTACGCGTTTTTATTTGCAAAGAAGGTGGTATTTTGACAAGGTTAACAGATGAAGCATATATGCAGCGCGCACTAGAGCTGGCACTTGAGGCCGAGGGCAACACCAGCCCCAACCCTATGGTTGGTTGCGTGCTGGTGGATGACGACGGCAATATCGTAGGTGAAGGTTATCACCACAAGGCAGGACAGGCACATGCCGAGGTGAACGCGCTGGCGGACGCCAAGGCTGCAGCAAAGGGAGCAACAGCTTATGTCACCCTGGAGCCGTGCTCGCATTACGGACGTACAGGTCCGTGCTGTGTGGCGTTGGCACGCGCAGGTATCCGCAAGGTGGTGGCGGCCTGCACGGACCCCAATCCCAAGGTTGCGGGGCAGGGACTGGAATATCTGCGTCTGCAGGGCATTGAGGTGCAGACAGGCGTGTGTGAAAAGCAGGCTTTGCGCCAGAACGAGCGCTTTTTTACGTGGATTACTAAAAAGCGGCCGTTTATTACGCTCAAGTATGCTATGACGCTGGATGGCAAAATTGCTACTGCCTGCGGCGATAGCAAGTGGATTACGGGCGAGGAGGCGCGCACATATGCTCACCGCCTGCGCAGGCAGCATGATGCTGTGCTGGTGGGAATCGGTACGGTGCTGGCCGATGATCCCGAGCTGACCACGCGCCTGGTGCAGGGAAAGAACCCTGTGCGCGTTGTTTTGGACAGCAGTTTGCGCATTTCGCTGATGGCGACGGTGCTGAACCCGGCGGCAGATACGATTATTTTTGCCGGCGAGGAGGCGGACGCTGTGAAGGCAGAGGCTTTGGCGGCATTGCCTAACGTGGAGGTTGTGCGTCTGCCTGCCGCTGGCGGCAAGCTGCCTGTGGAGCGTGTGGTGCAGGAGCTGGCGCAGCGCGGTATTACGAGCGTGCTGGTGGAAGGTGGCAGTGAGGTGCACGGAGCCTTTTTTGACGTAGGTCTGGCAGACAGGGTGTGTGCCTTTATCGCTCCCAAGCTAATTGGCGGCGCGCGTTCCATCACGCCTGTGGGCGGTGTGGGCGCAGGCTTGGTGGAAGCAGGCTGGCAGCTGCGTGAGGTGGAAACCATCGCGCTGGGGCAGGATGTGCTGCTTACCGGTTTGGTGGCTGACACAAGGGAGGCAGAATAATGTTTACCGGTTTGGTAGCTGAGCTGGGCACGGTAGAAAAGCTGGCGCGGCAGGGAGAATCATATCACCTGACGCTGGCAGCGCGCAAGGTGCTGCACAACCTCAAAATTGGTGACAGCGTTGCTGTCAACGGCGTCTGCCTGACGGTGGTGCAGATGGATGATGCAGGCTTTACGGCGGATGTGATGCCCGAAACAGTACGCTTGACGAATATCGGCAGTCTGCACGCCGGCGACAGGGTGAACCTGGAGCGGACGCTGCGCCTATGTGATGGTCTGGACGGACACATCGTGAGCGGCCACGTGGAGGGCCTGGGCGTGATTGCCAGCCGCCGCCCTGATGGCATCGCTATGGTGGTGACTATCACTACGCCGCCCGAGCTTTTGCGCTATATCATCAAAAAGGGCAGCATCGCTATTGATGGCATCAGCCTGACGGTGACGCAGGTGACGGATACCAGCTTTTCGGTATCGCTTATCCCCCACACTGCCAAGGAAACTACGCTGGGATTTAAGGATGTTGGTGACAGCGTTAATCTGGAAACGGATATTATCGGCAAATATGTGGAGCGTATGCTGGGCTTCGCAGATAAAAAGCACAGCGGACCGCTGCTGGATAAAAATATCCTGCTGGAAAACGGTTTTATATAAGCATAAACAGGAGAAGGAAAATGACAGATTTTAAATATAATACGATTGAAGAGGCCATTGCTGCTATCAAGGCAGGCAAAATGGTTTTGGTAACAGACGACGAGGACAGGGAAAACGAAGGCGACCTGATTATGGCAGCCGAGCTGTGTACGCC
>CAVAHH010000132.1:0-5530 GCA_963588395.1 bacterium | reverse complement strand
GGCCTTAACAGTGCCATATACCAGCTCAGTCGCCAGGCGTCTGTCTAAGTCGCTCAAGCTGCTGCCACGCAAATACTGATTGAGCGCGATATTCGTATATGCGCCATCCTCCAGCACCATGCGTACCAAAAGCGCAGCCGCACCACGTGCAGTGTTAGGATAATTTGCTTTCTGTTCCATCCTTTTCCTCATCATCTTCCATAAACGCCAAAATTGCTGCTTCCAGCTTGTCCACATCTACGCGCGTATTAAAACAGGGGCCAAAGGGACGCTCGTTAAGCACGCCCAAAACCGGTAGTGGAAATACATCCTGAATACCGCTGGTCAAATCACGCTCGCAGGCAACTGCGACAATCGCCTTGGGACGCGCCTGCTTCACCATCTGGCGCGCCAGCGTGCCGCCTGTGGCCACCGCGAACGAGCAGCCATACTTGTGCGCCAGTCCCAGCATCGCTCCCACACTGCAGCGACCGCACTGCTTGCAGTTTTCCACGTTACGCGTTATCTTATGCACGCAGGTATCCAGCTGGATGCAATGCGGCGTCAAAAGCATAATCCTGTTGGCAGGCACCTTTACCTTGTGCTGCAGCACCAGGTTATTGCTCACCTCGATAAAGGATTGCTCAATCCTGTCACGCGGAATGTTGAACAAGCGTCCCAGCACTACGGCAAAGGGAAAGAGTATGTTGATAGCCTTCCAGGCCCAAAAGTACAAAATTTTGAGCACAGGAATACCTAAAAGCGCCATCACAATGCCCAAAACACCGCTCAAAAGTGCCAGTACAATGGCCACGCCTAAGGCACCAAAGGCAATAGGCAGCATCCAGCTGATCTGATAAAGGCCGGGGAAGGTCACCTTCCACACCACGTAAACCATCAACGCACCCAAAATAGCGCTAACGGAGGTCAAGGCCATAAATATACGCTTTTTGGGTTTAAATACTATTTCTTCGTTCATTAGCTACTCCTTTAGCTTAAGCGAGAATATCGCCCTCCTGCACGCCGCGGCCGTTTAAGAAAACCTGCGCCGGCATCCGCTTTTTGGATTCAGGCTGTACCTCGGTGATTTCCAGCACGCCTGCGCCACAAGCTACAAAAAAGCTGTGCTTAGCAATTTCCACAACCGTGCCTGCTACTGCAGCGCTGGTTTTATCAGTCAACCTACTACCCCAGATTTTGAGACTCTTGCCGTTGGGCAGCTTGGTAAAGGTGCTAGGTGCAGGGTTAAAGCCACGGATGAGGTTGTGCACCTCCTGCACGCTCTTTGTCCAGTCAATGTGCTCCATGCTACGGTCAAGCAGCGTTGCATAGGTTGCTTCATCGTTGTTTTGCGGCTCAGCCTTGGCCGTACCTGCTGCGATGTCATCAATAACCTTTAGCAGCAGGGCCGCACCCTGCGTACGCAATGCGTCATGCAACTCGCCCATGGTGGTGTTTTCTGCAATAGGCACAACCACCTTGTCCAGCATAGCGCCTGTATCCATACCGATATCCATCTGCATAATCGTCACGCCTGATTCCTTTTCGCCCTTGATGATGGCATACTGGATGGGTGCAGCACCACGATACTTGGGCAGCAGCGACGCATGCACATTGATGCAGCCATATTGCGGCAGCTCTAAAATCTCCCTGCTCAAAAATTGGCCGAAGGCAGCTACAACGATCAGCTGCGGTGCCAGGTCACGTAGCACCTGTACAAATTCTTCTGTTTTCACCTTTTGCGGCTGGTAAACCTCCAGACCCTGCGACAGGGCGTATTCCTTAACCGGAGTCATCAGCAGCTTGTTGCCGCGTCCCTTGGGGCGATCAGGCTGCGTCACCACGCCCACGATTTCATGCTTACCGCTTTCGCACAGCGCCTGCAGGCTACCAACTGCGAAATCCGGCGTTCCCATAAAAACTATACGCATAACTACTATCCTCTTTCCTTCCTGCAAACTGCTCTACTTTGCCTGCTGCTTATCTCACTACGTCCTGCGGACGCTGCTTTTGCTTAGGCGAAATCGTCTTAGCCTTATCAATAAAAAGCACACCGTCCAAATGATCCAGCTCGTGCTGTATGCACACCGCCATCAGGTCATGTGCCATAACCAGCATGCGCTGACCAGTCTTATCGGTATATTCACATTCTACGTAATTGGCGCGCTCTACCTCACCCTCGTAATCGGGTACGGAAAGGCAGCCCTCGCTGCCCAGGACGCAGCCCTCTTTTTTCACGATGACGGGGTTAATCAGCTCAAACAAGCCCTCGCCCACATCGATTACCACAATGCGTTTAGATACGCCTACCTGCGGTGCTGCCAGACCTACGCCATCGGCAGCGTACATTGTTTCTGCCATATCGCGCAGCAGACGCTGTAATTTTTTATCTATACGCTCTACCGGTTTAGCTACCTCACGCAAAACAGGGTCACCGGCAACCATAATTTTCAACTTAGCCATATATAAAAAGCCTCCTTATTATCTTAACACTTAATTATAGCATAACTGATACTATTTTATCAAATGTGCATTAATGAGCACGGTAAAAAGCTCCTGCTCAAAAAAATTCTTTCTTGCGTACTGCTTTTATGCTATAATTTCTTATTAAGTAGTAAAAAAACAGGATTTTTTCGCATCCTGCGTTTATGATAATTTAGGGAGGAATTATTCATGCTCAACCAGGTTTCTTTGTTCACCGAAAATAACGAGGGCGGTTTGTTCAAAATCACCACCGTTTTGGCTAAAGCCAATATTAATATTTACACCATGCTGGCAAACGACAGTGCGGAATTCGGCATTGTGCGCCTCATTGTCGACCAAGCTGAAACTGCTATCGAGGTGCTGCGCGCTGCAGGCTACCAATGCCGCCAGGACAAGGTTATCGCCGTAGAAATGGACGATACCCCGGGCTATCTGGATGGTATCCTGTCTGCCATTCATGGCGCCAACATCGACATCAGCTATCTGTACATTTCCTTTAACCGCGACAATGTTAAACCTGTAGTCGTTTTCAAAACTAACGAGCCAGAAACCGCCACCTTCCTCATCGGCCGTGGCTACAAGCTGCTGGAAGCATTTTAAGCACATATAGGGATTTAAAGACCGCTGCGGCGGTCTTTTTTGGTACAAAAAAAGGACTGCCGCCAAAGCAACAGTCCTAGTTTTTCTTACAGCTCCTCTGCCAAATCCAGCAACAGGTGCTCCGTCTTATCCCAGCCCAGGCACGGGTCAGTGATGGATTTGCCATATACGCCGTCATGCACGCCCTGTGCGCCGTCCTCGATGTAGCTTTCAATCATCAAACCCTTGACGATATTTTTGATATCGCCGTTAAGCTTGCGCGAATGCACGATATCCTTGGCGATGCGTATCTGCTCCAGATACTTTTTCGCAGAATTGGCGTGGTTGGTATCCACGATGATCGCAGGATTGAGCAAATCCCGCTCTGCGTACATATCAATCACCATGCGCAAAATCTCGTAATGGTAATTGGGGAAGCTGTGACCTGCAGGGTCAACATAACCGCGCAAAATAGAATGTGCCAGCTCGTTGCCCTTGGTGCGCACCTCCCAGCCACGGAAGAGAAACTCCTGCTCGTGCTGCGCCGCCGCCACGCTGTTAAGCATAACCGACAAATCACCGCTCGTGGGGTTCTTCATGCCGACGGGAATGCCCACACCGCTCGCTATCATGCGGTGCAGCTGGTCCTCGCTGGAGCGCGCGCCCACGGCGGCATAGCTCAAAAGGTCGGACAGATAGCGGAACACTTCGGGATAAAGGATTTCCTCCGCACCCGTCAGACCTGTTTCCTCTACCACGCGCACGTTCATCTTGCGGATAGCGATGATGCCGCCCAGCATATCCTCCTTACCCTCGGGCGAAGGCTGATGCAGCATGCCCTTGTAGCCTACACCGATAGTACGCGGCTTGTTGGTATATAAACGCGGGACGATAAAAATCTTGTCCTTGATCTTTTCCTGCACCTTTGCCAGACGGTGCACGTAATCAAGCACTGCATCTTCATTATCGCTGGAGCAGGGGCCGATAACCAGCAAAAAACGGTCATCCTTGCCGGTAAAAATATTTTTTATAACCTCGTCACGCTGCAGCTTAAGCAGCTTAGACTCCTTGCTAATCGGATAATCCTCCATTAAGGCCTGCGGTGATGGCAGCACCTTGATAAATTCCATCTGCATTCCCATAAACACATACTCCCATTATATTATTTGCTCTTGCCGCCAAGCTTTTGCTACACTTTGCCAGCATTCGCACCGTTTAACAATTGATATTGTAACATAGAATAGCTATTTAGACAATTATTTAACGCATCACACAACATTGACCGGGTCAACATTAAAGTACAAATTTTTTTGCCCCTTAAATTCGCTGTGCCACAGTGCTTCCTTAGCCTCCCGCAGGTCGGCCGCCTTTAGCAGCACATTAAAGCGATACAAGTCATAGGCCTTGGCCACCAGCGACGGGAACGGCCCACTGATATGCAAATCTGTCAGCTTGCCCTGCAGCTTGAGTGACTGCAGATAAAACACAACCCTTTGTGCCAGCGCCAGTCCTGCGTCCTCGTCCTTGTCCACCACCTGCAGCTTCAGCATCTGGGCAAAGGGCGGGTAAAAATACTCACGCCGCTCGTGCAGCTCTTTTTTGGCAAAGGCATCATAATCCTGCGTCATCGCCAGCTTGAGGATGGCATTATCCGCGTCATAGGTTTGAAAGATAACATGTCCTGGCCTGTAGCCACGGCCCGCACGTCCTGCTGCCTGCGTCAGCAGCGAAAACGCCCGCTCCGACGCTCTGAAATCAGGCAGATGCAAAGCGCTGTCCGCCGCCAGCACGCCCACCAGCGTCACATTGGGGATATCGTGTCCCTTGGCCACCATTTGCGTGCCTATCAGCACATTAGCATCTCCCCTGCGAAAGCGCTGCAAAATATCGGCATGGGCAAACTTGGCCACCGTGGAATCCTGATCCATACGCAGCACCCGCACCTCGGGCAGTGCTTGTAGCTGCTCCTCGGCCTTTTGCGTACCGCTGCCAAAATATTTGATGCGCTGACTGTGGCAGTTGGGACATTCCGTGGGTATAGGCATAGTGTTGCCACAATAATGACAGCGCAGGTCTTCATTCTTCTTGTGATACACCATCGCCACCGCACAATGCGGACAGGTGATCGTCTGACCGCAGTCCCTGCACATCACAAAAGTGGAGTAACCCCTGCGGTTGAGCAAAATGATAGCCTGCTCCCCTGCCGCAGCCGTAAGCACCAGCTCCTGCTGCAGCCTGCGCGACAGCACGCTAAAGTTGCGCTCCTGTAGCTCCTTGCGCATGTCCACAAGCTCTACTTTAGGCAATACGCTCCCACCAGGCCGTACCGTGAGATGCAAATGCACATATTTTCCCTGCATTGCTTTGTAATATGTACACAAATCCGGTGTCGCACTGCCCAAAAGCAAGGGTGCTCCCGTCAGACGGCAGCGGCAGGCGGCCACATCGCGCGCGTTGTACTGCGGCCTGTGGTCCTCCTCCTTGTAGC
>CAVAHH010000131.1:0-5545 GCA_963588395.1 bacterium | reverse complement strand
GCGGTCCAGAGCGAAGCTTACGCCTGCATTGATCATGTTTTCGCCGTTACCCATGTTGCCGGCAACGCTGAACATAACCTTTTCATCCGGACGATAGAACGCACCGAGAGCAACTGCATTTTCGCCCTGGTAGTTGCCAAAGCCTGCAGCAAAGGTCAGCTTGTCATCCGGGTCAAAGTCCAGCGGATGCAATGCTGCGAGAGCAGCTGCGCCTGCGCCAACCTTGTTCACCTTGTTATCCAGGCGGTTGATAGCGTTAGTATTAGCAAGAACCTGATTATCCAAAGCGTTGAGGTTTTCACCTACGCTGGCCTTGCTGCTTACATAAGCGCCGTCAGCGGTGCTGCCGATAGCGGCATCAATGTTTTCCATATTCTCTGCCAGGCTGGCCGTGCCTTCGATGTGGTTATAAGCGCCAATCTCTACAATATTGCCATCCTCATCCTCAACAACATACTTGTTTTCTTTGTTGAGATCGCCAACCTTGTCGTCAATAACGTTCAAGATATCAGCCACATTCAGAGTATCGCCCTGCACCTTGTCACCATTGCGATCGATAATGGAATAATCGTCGTCGGTGCCGATCTTTTTGATATCGCCCATATATTTATCAAGAGCGGACAGGTTGCTCTTAACGCTGCTTCCTGCAGTAATTACATTGTTGGAGGTAATATCGTCATCGCCACCGATCTCATTATCCAGGGCAGAGATATTAGCCTTAACACTGGCATTTTTGTCAATGTTTTTAGCAGCATCATCACTGTAAGCGCCGATAGCGCCATCCAAAGCGCTCAGGTTAGCTGCAGTGGTATTATTCTTTTGTACATAGTTGCCATCCTCAGGACGCAGCTCGTTATAAACAGTGTCGCCGTTTACCAGGTTGGTGTCACCGCTGGCAATAGCACCGGTGCCCAGCTTTTCAGCCCACTTGGAGCCGTCGCCGGTGGTGATGTTGTCACCGCCAACGTTAGCCTTGCCGTCAAGATCAGCTTTGTCTGCCTTAGCATCCAGTGCGCTCTTATCTGCTTTGCCGTCCAAATCCGTTTTGTCTGCCTTAGCATCAAAGGAATTCTGCAGCAGATCACCCATATTGCTGTTTGCCAGGTAATTGTTAAAGGTAGCCTGGTCCATAGCGGCGCCACTGCCGCTGCCACCGCCTACAAGATCGGTGGTATCCAGGTTGATGGTGGGGCCCTTGCTGCCATTATTGGTCAACAAGGTTACAGAATAGCCGCCATTCTTGTTCAGGGTGTAGGTGGCTGTCTTCAGCAGCTGGCCGTAGGTAGCAGCATCTGTGTTAACAGTGCCATTGGCAACCTGGGTAATTCTTCTCGAGCCCACTGCCACGGTATTAGCCTCGTTGTTGGTTGTTCCATAGCCAATTGCTACAGCCTTTTCAGCAGTTGCCTTTGCACTAGTGCCCAGTGCAATAGTATTAGCTTGATAAGCCAATGCCTCTTTACCAATTGCTACAGCGTTCGTACCCAAAATGGTGGTTTGCTCCTCATTGCCATCAGTACCCTGCACTGTCGTTTTATAGGCTGTTGCAGCTCTCAGGCCGATGGCGATGCTTTGATCACCGCCTGCATTGGATGAATAGCCTGCACTGATAGCAGCATTACCACCGGCAGTAGAGCTATGACCCACTGCTACAGTGTAATTATTGCTGGCAACAGAGCTCATGCCCAACGCCATAGAGTTGTCACCGGTTGCAGAGGATTCCTTGCCAAAAGCCATAGCGTTACCACCATTTGCATTAGCAGCGCTGCCAACAGCAATGGTGTCATGCGTGTGGGCGTTAGCACCGGTACCAATAGCAATTGCATCGTGACCGTCACCACTAGCACCGGTACCCATGGCAATAGCGCCGCCATAAACTGCTGTTGTCTTATAGCCGATAGCAATAGCGCCAAACCTGTTTAAATCAGACGTCAGCGGTGTAGCGCTAGCCTGATCGCCGATAACCACGGAGCTGGGGCCGGTAGTGAGTGCCGTATTGCCGATAACTATAGAATTCGCACCAGGGTTATCAGCACCATTACCTAAGGTCACGCTGTTTGCGCCGGTAGCGGTTTTAACACTGCCGTAGGAAACAACGCTATTATTCTTAGCGGTTTCAAGCGCGGTAACCTTAGCCTGCAGGGCTGCAAAATCAGCGTCACTCACTTCGGCAAAGGCCTTACCCGTGCCCACAAAGCTCATGCCGCAAACAGCCATAACGGCCAGGGCAATTTGTGCCTTTTTAGCAGCACTCATCAAAACTTTTTTCTTCAAAATACTTACCTCCCTCAAAAGTCAGTAATCAGACATCTTTCCCCCATGAAATACACTTTATTTCAATTAACTCAATGTCTTATTAAATTAATTATAAGGCGTTTGTCCCCCCCGTCAAGAAAAATGTACTTTACAGTATAGCACTACACTACAATTAAATTTTGTGCACTTTCAGGCGAGAAATATCTCCTTTAGATAAAAAAGAGGCGGCTAATGCCGACTCTTACAAGATTTAACTAAAATATAAATTTAATTTATTCTGCTAGCCTGGTATAAGCAGTCCCCTGCGCCCTGCCTCATTTCTCCGCCAGCGCTACAACCCGCGCCTTAGGCATCTCCAGTAAATCTGCAATCTTGTCCACCGAAATACCTCGCTTCAGCAGCTTGCACACGTACTCCTTCTCTGTCTCCTTGGTCGCGTCCTTCGCTGCTTTTTCTGCTGCTTGCTTAGCTGCTTTCTTAGCTGCCTCTTTAGCCTTCTTCTCTGCGTATAATTCAATAATATCCTGCATATCTACTTCACCCTCCTTCGGATTTTTCAAATAGTTGCTTCGCTCTGCCAGCTCCTTATAATGCATCTTAGCAGGGTCCTTACAATAAAAGTCCTGCATCAATCGTCCCAATGGCGTTGCATCCTGTATTTTGCTGTTGACATAAACAATATGGGCGTCATCACCAAAGTCCGCGCCCGTCTGCCTTATCTGCCTGTCTACATCATAAACCGGCAGATTACCACGCAATACATCGTTTTCCGTGATAAAAATCACGTACGTCACCGGCAAGGCCTCGTATGGCCTGTTAGCCTGCAAAAGCTTGATATCCAGCAGACTGCTGTAAAAGCGTGCCCTCTTGGCAGGTGCACCCTCATCACTGCGCTGCACCTCTACATTAAAGTATTCCCCATCCTCATCCTGCGCCAAAATATCCATCTGCGCCGAATGACCGTACAAGTTCTGGATAAAGCTTTGCACGCTCACCTCTCTCACCTTGATTTTATCATTTTTCAAAATGATGCGCAATAATAATTCAGCAGCAGGAATATTGTTTTCAAAGACCTTATTCATGAACCTATTGTTCATCAGGCACAGCTCCTGGATAATCTGCCGCACCTCGCTCACGTCTTGCGTATGCAATTACCTCACCTCTGTTTTGCGTATTTTCTGATTATTCTTGCTATATTGTAAACTATCTGCCCCCGCTTTGTCAAGCATTTTGCGGTCAGCAAAAGATTGCGGGGAACCTCTAGCGAAAGGCTGTGGAAACCTCTCCGCACTGCTTAACCGTAGGCTAGCGGAAACCTCTCCGCACTGCTTAACCGTAGGCTAGTGGAAACCTCTCCGTCAACGCTAACGCGTTGCCACCTCCCCTGGCAGGGGAGGCTTGGAGTGATGCTTTACGCACTACTAAAAGGAGAGGCTTTAACTACAGCACCACCCTCCGCGCTGCGACATCGGCAGCGGACGACGGGTGCGGTAGCATTACTATGACCAACAAAACTGCGGTAGCAAAGAGGCCACACGGACATTTTTCAGTTGGAGCGGCACGCCGGCCGCCGCACGCAGGCAAAGGCCCTCCGCGACCTGAAAAATGCGCCAGCTAGTCGCCGGAATCCAGTGGAGCAGCTACACAAGGCGCTTTTTGGATACTTTTTCCCGCCATGGAAAAAGTATCATTAACGTCTACACAAAAGCTTTAACATATATGTAGCACAAACTCACAAGTAAACCTCTCCGCACTGCTTAACCGTAGGCTAGTGGAAACCTCTCCGTCAACGCTAACGCGTTGCCACCTCCCCTAGCAGGGGAGGCTCTGGCGAAGGCTTTACGCACTACTAAAAGAGGAGGCTTTAACTAACGCCTCACGCACCACAAAACAGCATATAAAAAAACACCCCACCCGCTCACGCGGATGAGGTGTCTCGTATTCCGTTATACTCCATGGTGCTTTGCTGCCAAGGCTGCAGCTCCCCACCAAGAGGTGTCTCATATTCCGTTATTACTCCATAGTGCTTTGCTGCCAAGGCTGCAGCTCCCCACCAAGAGTTATCTCATATTCTATTGTACTCCATGGTGCTTTACTGCCAAGGCTGCAGCGCCCCACCAAGAAGTATTTCATGTTCTTTTGTGCTCCCTAGTTCTTCGCTGTCAAGGCTACAGCGCCCCACCAAGGAGGTGCCTCCCTGCTGCCAAAAAAGCAGAATGGTATCGTCTTGAAAAACGACGCTACAGCGCCCCACCAAGGAGGTGCCTCCCTGCTGCCCCTGCCGGTGCAAGCACCGATTATCGGGGAAGCATCTATGGAGGCGGAGAAGCTATCATTTCAGCGTGCTACCATAATGGTCGCGCTCGCTGCGGGGGCCATTTACGCGTACGCGTTCAATCTTGTTGCGGTCGCTATCCTTACCGCTGATGCGGTCTACACGGATACGTCCCAGCTCAGGAGCGAATTCGTTGATAATTCTTTCCTCCAGTGCTGCGCCCTTTTCGATCGCACGATAGAGCATCGTAGCGAATTCATAACGGGTCATCAGACGGTCGCCACCAAAGGTGCCATCCGGGTAGCCTTCCAGAATGCCGTTGCCAGCCAGCTTAGCGACGTACTCGTAAGCCCAATGGTTAGCAGGAATATCCGGGAAGAGCTTGGTCTTGCTTTCATCAATAACACCCAGCATAGCCTCCATCTTGGCCATCTTAGCGCCCATTTCTACCAGCTGGCTGCGCAGGTCAATAACCTCGCGGGCCAGAGCGGTGCGGCTGTTGCTTACATGGTTGGTGCGGTCCAGCGCGAAGCTGATGCCTGCGTTCACCATGTTCTCACCGTTGCCGACGGTACCGCCAACGCTGAACATTACCTTTTCATCCGGACGGTAGTAAGCACCGATTGCGGCTGCGTTTTCGCCGGCATAGTTGCCATAGCCTGCGGCAAAGCTCCACTTGTCATCCGGGTCAAAGTCCATCGGGTGCAACGCTGCGAGTGCTGCAGCACCTGCGCCAACCTTATTTATACGGTTGCCCAGCTTGCTGATGCGGTTGCTGTTGTCGATAATCTGCTCGTTAGTAGCGTGCAGCTGGCTGCCGTTAACAGCGTCCTTAGAGGTGGCGCTGATTTCGCCATCAGCTACATTAGTAAGCTTTTGGTTGTTAGCGTTGAGGCCGTCGCTGTTTACGTAGGTCTTGTCACCAATCTTCAAGCCATCATTGCTGATGGAGGTGTTGCCTGCGGTTACTGCGTCCTTAGTTACGCTAACCTTGTCGCCAACCTTGAGGCCATC
>CAVAHH010000130.1:0-5550 GCA_963588395.1 bacterium | reverse complement strand
ATCAGTTTCACCATAGCCGCTGTTGCCTGCATCGTCTGTAAGCTGCACTGTCATAGGCTGTCCGATTTTAGCGGTTACTACTGCGTCTACGGGAATACGCTTTTTGGCATCAGGGCCGAAAAACTGCTGCGCGTAGCTCATCAGCTGACTGTCAAGTGTGCGGAAAACACGGTCATTCAGACGTACGCCGTTAGGTACGTCAATCGTCACCTGCTGACCTACGCCCGCAGTCTGCACACTCTTGCCTGCACATTGCATATCTGTAACCGTGGTACCGACGCGTCCGCCCACGCTCACCCAAAATTCCAGGCCATCGCCCAGGTGCAGCTCCTTATCCAGCTTAACGACAGCCTTGTTACGCTGCTTATCAAGCTTGGCTACACGACCGATGAGTACGCCGCGATTGTTAGGACGGCGGTCACTCATCATAGTGCGCCCTGGACGATGCTCCATATAGGCTGTGGTAAAATCACGGTTAAAAATCTGCTCGATATTGGCTAAATCCTGCTGGGGAACATGGTAATCGCCTGCCAGATAACTATCGATAGCACGGCGATAGGCATCCACCACTACTGCCACATACTCAGGACGCTTCATGCGTCCCTCTATCTTATAGGATACCACGCCTGCTTCGATCAGCTGAGGCAGGATTGCTAATGTATTCATATCCTTGGGACTCAAAAGATATTGTCCTGCATCCTTGCCTGCAAGCATATCCTCATCCCTAGCGTTTAAAAGCTTGTACGGCAGACGGCAGGGCTGGGCACAACGCCCACGATTACCACTACGACCGCCAATCAGGCTGCTCATCAGGCACTGGCCGCTGTAGCATACGCACAAAGCACCATGGATAAAGGTTTCTATTTCGCTACCGCTTTTGCAGGCCGCGGAAATCTCCTTCAGGCTCAGCTCACGTGCCAAAACGCTGCGCTCCATACCTGCAGCAGCAGCAAAATCTACGCCGCTGCTGTTAGTGATGGTCATCTGCGTGCTGGCGTGTAGCGGTAGCTGCGGCACAATTTTGCGTGCGAGGCGGATAACGCCCAAATCCTGCACAATAAGACCATCTACGCCCACGTTGTTCAAAAACAGCAGGTAGTCGGCCAGCTGCTCCAGCTCGCTGTCATCTACCAGCGTATTAACCGTTATATAGAGGCGCACATGATGCATATGCGCAAAATAAACTGCCTTCGCCATCTGCTCTTCGTCAAAATTGCTGGCATAGGCACGGGCGCCAAAGGCCTTACCACCCATATATACAGCATCTGCGCCTGCGTTTACAGCAGCCTCCAATGCCTCCCAGCTGCCTGCGGGAGCAAGCAATTCAATTTTTCTTTTCCCCATCCAAATCTACCTTTCACGTACTGCGGTCAAAAGCCGTTCATAGCGCTCCTTGAGCTCCTTGAGCTCCAGCGCTGTCTGCGCGCTCTGGCTCAGCTGCTTTTGCATGGCGTCGTCCAGCAGCTGGCAACGTTCCCTGGCCGCCTGCAGATTAGCAGCACGCTCTGCATCCTGCCTGCGTATCTCCTCCAGCTTCTGTGCCAGAGCCTGGTTTTGCTCCTGCTGCACCTTCAGGGCGAGGGCAAGCTTCTCACTACGTCTGCGCTCAGCCTGCAAATCAGCAGCCAAATCCAGCGCCGTCCAGATCGCCAGCTTTTCCGTATGCATTATATTCTTAGCAGCAGATAAGCTCTGCATCCTACCATCCACATCCTGCGCCACCTGCAGCACGTCTGCCTCGTCTGCTGATGTCCGTAGTACATATGTATTATTATATATTTTTACCGAAATTGCTGCCTTCTCCATAAGTAAACCCCTTTATTGATTTATTTTATTCGGCAACAACAGTAAAGCTAAAGCTATTCAAGCTAATTTTCTCCCAGGAGCGCTTGTAATCCATGCGTACATTATAGGTACCTGGCTTGGTAACTGCCAACACCAAAATTTCTACTCCGGGCACGCCCACCCTGTTCTCGTCGCTGCGTGGAATAGTAAACGAGCTGCCCACCTTAGTCACAGCGGGCGAGCTGCAGCTCATGGTCCAACCATAGCCTGTCGACGGGTTAGAATCAAGCTTAAGGGCAATAAGTCCGCTTTGCGGCAGGTGTAAGGTTTTGCCTGCGGCGTTTTCTGTCAGCCTTGCCAGCTGCAAAAGACGGCCCGCGTCACCAATGCGCAAGGAGGAAAGCAAATCGCCATAGGGTAAAAATTTGCTGTAGGCAGCGTTTTTACCGTTGCGAGTATAAAAGCCTGCTTCGCCAAAAAGCACGTTATCATAATCACCGAGTGCAGTCTTTACGTTGTCATTATCTACAAAAAAATCAGTAACAGTAAATTCCTTACCGCTGGTCAAATCCAGGTTCAGTCCCTTATAAGCAGTACGGCCGCCGTTATCGGCCTCCAGCAGCAGGCTTACCAGGCTGGGACGGTTCAGCATCACCTTATAGGTGAGCGTCCCCTGGCCACCAACCTCCTTGACGAGCTTAGTAGCAGCTTCGCGCACCAGGGAGTTGGCCTGCTTTTCCAGCTCCGCCTCGTTGCTGCCGTCGATGTACGGCAGGGTGGCCGTTGCCTTACCTACCGCTGTCTGCTGCGACAGCACCGTTGTCTGCTGGTCTGCCAAAACCGGCAGGCACAAGGACAGGCATAATAATGTTGTCAATAAAATTTTCATAGACTGCTACCTCCTTGCAGAAGTCCTTTATCAGCGCCGGTGTGCGGACGCCTTGGTAAAAATTAAGCAGGAAGACACCCTCCTGCTTAATTTTGTTAATTACAAGCTTTTAATATATTCTACTGCCTTACGCAAACGTGCCAGGGTCTTTTCCTTACCCAAAAGCACCATAACGTCAAACATGCCGGGGCTGACGGTGCGTCCTGTGAGTGCCAGACGCGTCGGGTGAATTACCTTGCCCAGCGCCAGGCCGTTATCAGCGGCAATCTTGTTATAAGCAGCCTCGGTGCTTGCCAGGTCATATACGTCATCTGCCTCAATGGCAGCAATGCATTGCTCCAAAATAGCGATATTTTCAGGCTTGAAGTGCTTGTTCACGCCCTTTTCGTCATAGCCGTCCAGCTCCTTAAAGAAGTAGGTGGAAGCATCAGCAACCTCCTGCAGGGTTTTAACGCGAACACGCACAACATCCACCAATTTTGCAAAATATGCTTCGTTGGTAGCATCGTTGAACCAATCCTCCGTTACCAGGCCGTCGTTGATAAAGAACGGCTTAGCCTCGGGCAGCACACGCTCCAGCGGCAACTCCGAAAGATACTGGCCGTTCATCCAGGTGAGCTTTTTAGTGTCATAAATAGCAGCCTTTTTGCTCATCTGCTCCAGCTCAAACAGCTTTACGGTTTCCTCCAGGGTAAAGATTTCACGCTCATCGCCGGGGCCCCAGCCCAGCAGGGTCAGATAGTTGATGATCGCTTCAGGCAGATAGCCTTGGCTGCGGAATTCCTCTACAGAGGTCGCACCATGGCGCTTGCTCAGCTTAGAGCGGTCCATAGCCAAAATCATCGGCATATGGCCAAACTTTGGCGGCTCCCAGCCCAATGCTTCATACACCAAAAGCTGCTTGGGAGTGTTGGAAAGATGCTCCTCAGCACGCAGCACGTGAGTCATACCCATCAGGTGATCATCCACAACAACGGCAAAGTTGTAGGTAGGGATACCATTGGATTTAACAATAACGAAATCGTCAAACTGATCCATATTAAAGGTTACGTCGCCGTGAATCAGATCGTGCACGGTGATGCTGCCCTCGGCAGGAATCTTGAGACGCACGCTGTAATGCTCGCCGGCTGCGATGCGGGCCTTAGCCTCTTCAGGGGAAAGGTCGCGGCAGGTGCGGGCATAGCGGAACGGCTGCTTGGCAGCGCGTTGCTTTTCACGCTGTGCAGCCAGATCCTCGGTAGAGCAGAAGCAGTAATAGGCCTTGCCCTCCTCCAGCAGCTTGTCAGCATATTTTTTGTAAATATCCAGACGTTCGGATTGGTAGTAAGGACCATAGTCACCACCAGCCTCCGGACCCTCGTCCCAATTAATACCCAACCATTTAAGGCTGGTCAGAATCTGGCTGACAGAATCCTCCTTCAAACGCTCTATATCGGTATCTTCAATACGCAAAATCAGCTTGCCGCCCATCTTACGGGCAAACAGCCAGTTAAACAGCGCTGTGCGCGCACCACCAATATGTAAATACCCAGTAGGACTGGGAGCAAATCTTACGCGAACTTCAGACATTTCATCGTCTCCTTACATCATTTTTAAAACTAAAGATTGCTAATCAGATTAATTATACAGCGTGAAGCCAAAAAGTGCAAATCTAATCGTCCTTATATGTTTACATTTTGCAAAATTTTCGTTTGTCTTGCCTCCGTTTTCGTATTATAATATAGTAAATGAGAACAAATAAGAGGAGGATGCTTATGTGCCAAACCCCAGATTGGTCTGCAGGTGACCGCTATCTGCGTGAAAACGCTCCAGAGCTGGCTCCATTAGTTGAGCGTTATTCACCCTGTCCTCTGAAGGCCAAGCCTAAAGAGGTATATTTTACATATTTACTTACGGGCATTATCGCCCAACAGCTGCCGCCTGATGTCAGCCAGCAGCTGATGCAAAAGCTGGAGGCGCTGACAGGTAAGCCTATCACACCGCAGGCTGTGCTAAAAACCTCGACAGAGGATCTGCTCGCCATCGGACTGGTGCAGCAGAAGGTAGATTATCTGCGTTGCTTTGCCGAAGCTATAATAAACGGTCAGGTTACTATGGATAAATTTGACGAAATGACGGATGCGCAGATTTCCAAGCAGCTCATGCAGATCCGTGGCTTAGGCCAGTGGACGATTGAAATGTTTTTACTTTTAGCGCTGTGCCGTCCGGACGTCGTCCCTAGTGCCGATTTTATCTTTAAGAAGCAGTTGCAGAAGATGCTTGGCCTGAAGGCCGTTCCTAAGCGTGCGCAGGTCAATGCTATTACCGATCCATGGCGCCCGTGGCGCTCGCTCGCAGTATGGTATATCTGGCAGCGTGCCAACGATCCTACACAAAAATAACAAAAGCACAACCTTTTAGGGATACCTCAAATTTTTTAAACAGTAAAAACAGCACCGCAGGTAGCGTTTTAGCGCATGCTTGCGGTGCTTTTTATTGTTTAAAAATTCTTTATAGTAAGCTTCCAAAAATTGCCTCGTGAATCTCTATAAACTTTCGGACAGCAGGCGTAAGCTTCTTCCTATCCTTAAACACAAGACCAATAGTACGGTAATATGGAGCCTTGAGGGGACGTATTTCGAGATTGTATGGAATTCTCCGCAATATCATATTCGGCAGAATGCTAACACCAAGTCCTTTTTCCACCATGGCCATAATAGCAAAATCCTCCCAGGTTGTAAGTGCTATATCAGGCTTCACATGATGGAGCTCAAGTAAATCAGACACCTCGGTTTTCCCGCCATGCTCCAATAATAAAAACGAAATACCGTTTAAATCTTTAATTTCTACTGCTTCCTTTTCGGCAAGCGGATGCCCAATTGGGAGGATGACCTTGT
>CAVAHH010000129.1:0-5563 GCA_963588395.1 bacterium | reverse complement strand
ATATTATATCTGTATCATTTAAAGGAGGGTTTAACATGTTTGGTTTAGGTTTACCGGAATTACTGCTTATTCTTGTTATCGGTTTAATCTTTTTTGGCCCTGGAAAGCTGCCTGATATCGGCAAAGCCTTAGGCAAAAGCATGCGCGAATTTAAACAGGCTGTAAACGAAGCAGATCCCCAGCAGATTGAAACAAAGGCAGATAGCAAAGATGACGCCGCTCAAGCCAAATAAGCCAGATGTAAATGCATCCTTAGACAAAGATATGCCGCTCGTCGAGCATTTGCAAGAGCTGCGCAGCTGTCTGCTCAAAAGCATCGCCGCATTGGCTATAGGCACTGCTATCAGTGCCTATAATCTGCAGCACATTATGGATATGCTCACGAGTGAGGCCAAACAGCTGTATTATATGCGACCAGCGGAGGCCTTTGTAATTTATATGAAGGTTGCCCTGCTCAGCGGTCTTATCATCGCTTCGCCGCTTATCCTGCACCAGCTGTATATCTTTGTTAAGCCCGCACTCACCCTTAGGGAGCGCAAATTTACACTCATCTGTATTCCGCTTTCGCTGTCACTGTTTATCGCAGGACTGCTCTTTTCCTACAGCTTTGTCTTTCCGCGTGGGCTGGAATTTTTCTTAGGCTTTGCCGCCGGCAAGGTCAACCCGCTCATCTCTATGGAAAGCTATTTAGACTTTATGCTCATGCTGGTGGTTCCCTTCGGCTTCGCCTTCAACGTTCCAGTCATTCTCACACTTTTAGCATATCTGCACATCGTCAGCTCCAAGCTGCTAATGCATTACCAGCGTCACGTCATCCTCGTAGCCTTCATCATTGCCGCTGTAATCACCCCCACGCCTGATATCATCACGCAGACTTTGCTCGCAGTACCGATGATTTTGCTGTATGAGCTGAGCATTGTGATTATCAAGCTTGGCTTAAGAAGCTAAAACGCCAGCTTACTACAGGAGGATTATATGCGCGACCTTTTATTTAACCTAAAACGTGCCGCCGGTTATGCACTTGGCTTTGTACTTTTTTATGAGCCCTTTATGCTCTTTGGAGAGCTGGCCGGCAACTTTTTTACCGAAACAGGCTTTGCGAGCATCCACGTTCCCTGTGCCCGCATCCCTTTGGCAAATATCGTGACAGGCACATGGCAGGACGCAGGACCGACATCACTCTTCTTTTGTCTGCTTTTAGCAGTCACATCATTGCTCTTCGGCCCGCTCTTTTGCGGCAGACTCTGCCCCTCCGGTGCCTTTGCCGAATTTTTGGGCAGCCTGCTTCCTGATAAATACAAAATTGACTGGTCAAGGCATATACCTATACTACCTTTGCGCTACGGCTTTTTTACAGGCTTTCTCTTTTCCGTATGGCTAGACCTTGGCGTTCCCTGTACCTACTGCAATTACTACTCTTTAGAAATTTTTGTTAACCTGTTCATCACAGGACACCTTTTAAATAACCTCTCCTCACTCATTGCTACCTTTTTCCTGACAAACATCTTTCTTGGTCTCTTTACCAAGGGCGGACGTGGATATTGTTTATTCTTGTGTCCTGTTGGTACATACAATTCCCTATTTCATCTTTTAGGACGCTTTGTCCCCGCCACCTTCTCTATGCAGGTACGGCGTGATAGCTGCATAGGTTGCAGCCGCTGCGCGCAAAGCTGCCCCATGCGCGCCATTATTTTGAAAGACCACAAGGCACAGATTAATCGCAGTCTTTGTATTGTCTGCGGCAAATGCGCTCACGGCTGTTCTACCAAGGCAATTTGTTATCAACGCAGCATGACGTCAAAGGAGGTTATAAATGAACCAAGCAAAGATTGATTTTTCAAGCCTTGTCCTTGGCGGCGGCGCAGCCGCCAGCGTCATAGTTCCCCAAGCCATAACCCGCGCAATGCCTCAGCTTTTTGGCAGCATTGCACCGCTGGCAGCAAATACCCTGCCCTACTGCACAGGCGTATGCGGCAGCTGCGGCGGTACCTGTGCAGCAGGCATCGGAGCAATGACCTTTCTTACACTAGCAGCAAAATTTAAGCTTCAAAGGAGGATTTCACCATGAAACGTCGTGACTTTTTGAAAACCACAGGCAGTGCCATCCTTGGTCTTGCCGCTCTCACCCTTGGCTGCGGCGCAGCCAGCACCGCCACCCAGCCTGCACCTGCGCAGGCAGCACAATCAACAAGCGAAGGAGCATCACAAAACATGAATACAAGCAAAAAAGTTTTAATCGCCTATTTTTCCTACAGTGGTAACACCAAGGCCGTTGCCGAAGAAATTCATAAGCAGGTTGGTGGTGACCTGATTGAAATCGTCCCTGCCACCCCCTATTCTGAAACCTACAATGTGTGCGTTGCCAAAGCCAAGGCAGAGCAGGCCGCTAATGCCCGTCCTGCCATCAGCACCAAAATTGCCGATTTCGATCAATACGACACCGTTTATCTGGGTTATCCCAACTGGTGGGGCAGCATGCCTATGCCTGTCGCAACCTTCATTGAAACCTATAAGCTGGACGGCAAAAAGGTTGCTCCCTTCTTCACCCACGGTGGCGGCGGCGTACAACGCTGCATGAGCGATCTGCAAAAGCTGGCACCCAATGCTAAATTCACCCAATATCTGTGCCTTTCCGGCAGCAGTGCTAAAACAGCACAGAGCGAAATTAAAAACTGGCTAAGCAGCTTGTAAGCCAAATATTTAATTGGAAGGTAGCTTAAACGTACAAGCATTCTTTCCATGCACAAAGATAATACCTATGAAGCACGTTAAGATTTTAGCAGCTACCTTACTTACATGTAATTTGTCATTTGGAGGTAATACAATTATGACACAGGAAAAATTTACCACCCAATTCCCTACAGGCCCAAAAAATGACGCTTATGCGCAATATTTTATAGGGCAAAGCTACTTAAATATGCTTTCCTTGGATCAGGTTGTTATCGGCAACGTCACCTTTGAGCCTGGCTGCCGCAACAACTGGCACATCCACCACGCCAGCAAGGGCGGCGGTCAGATTTTGCTCGTAACCGGCGGTCGCGGTTACTACCAGGAATGGGGCAAGGAGCCGCGTGAGCTGCACCCCGGCGACGTAGTCAACATTCCTGCTAACGTCAAGCACTGGCACGGCGCAGCCCCCACCAGCTGGTTTGCCCATCTTGCAGTCGAGGTTCCCGGCGAAAACACTAAAAGCGAATGGTGTGAGCCTGTAGACAGCGAAGCATATAACAAGCTTAAGTAAAGAGGTGAAGCTTATGAAGAACTTTAAGCTTTTACTCATCGCATTACTGGCATGCAATATGATTATAGGAGGCACACCTGCTATGGCACAAACCCGCAAGGAAGCAGCACGGACTACCGTGCAAAGCCTGTTTGATAAAAATAATCCCACCAGCATTAAAGATGAACCCGAGCTTTCGGCCATCAGCGAAAGGTTTATCTATAACGATATTAATAAGCAGATTAAAATGAGTACTGCACAGCAGGAGCTTTTAACCATAGTCGTACTCACTGCCAACAATACGCCCGATGATATTCCTGCTCACGTTCAGGGAGCAATTAAAGCAGGCGCAAGTGCAGAGCAGATACACGAAAGCGTCATCCACTGCACTCCTTACATCGGTCTGCCTAAGGCCAAGGCTGCCATAGAGCGCGTCAAAAAGGCTTTGGAACTGCTACACATCAACACTCCCTGCGCTCCTGCAGGCACAACCACTGACGACACACGCTACGAAGCAGGTCTTGCCGTACAGCGTGCCATATTTGGTGCCGAAAACATCGACAAAATGAACGACAGCGCTCCTGCTGACCAAAAGCACATTAACTACAATCTTAGTGCCAACTGCTTCGGTGACTACTACACCCGCAAGGTATTAGATATCAAAGAGCGCGAGCTGATAACCTTCACTGCCATCGTCACTCTCGGCGGCTGCGAGCCTCAGGCCAAGGCTCACGCCAGTGCCAACATCGCCGTAGGCAACACCCGCCAGGATCTTTTAGACGCTCTCACCATCGCACTGCCCTACATCGGCTACCCACGCACGCTCAACGGGCTGGCCTGTGTGAACGCCGCAGCATCGGCAAAATAATTTACTGCTAATCTCCCCCATAGCCAAAAGCGCAATTAGTATACTGCAGAATAGGCATAACCTGCACTGCTATACATAATTGCGCTTCTAGTGTATGGCAGATATAAAAATTCCCTCTTGACTTTAACCTAACTCTAAGTTGTATGCTATAATTAAATTGATATCTCACAAGGAGGTATTCCCTATGAACATGACAAGACGTGATTTTTTGAAAACGGCAGGTGCTGCTGCCGTCGGTCTGGCAACAGGAGGTTTGATGAGTATGGATAAGGTTTTGGCACAGGCTCCCGTAGTAGGCAGCCAAAAAGTAGTTAAAGCTGCTGAGGGCGCAGGCTCCCACGCCAAGGTATACTTTACTAAGCATATCGATGCAGAGCATTTAATAAAATTATATGATTTGATCAACGAGGCAATTTACGGTAAGGTAGCCATCAAGCTGCACACGGGCGAAAAGCACGGCCCCAACATTCTGCCACGCGATATGGTTGCTAAATTGCAGGCGCACATTCCAAACAGCAATATCGTTGAAACCAACACCCTCTACCAAGGTGACCGCTACACCACCGAAGGCCACCTGGAAACCTTAAAGGTTAATGGCTGGACCTTCTGCCCTGTAGACATTATGGACGCAGATGGCACCGTCAACCTGCCTGTGCGCCACGGTAAGCACTTCAAGGAAGTGTCCATGGGCAAAAACATCGTTAACTATGACTCCATGCTGGTTTTGACCCACTTTAAGGGTCACGCCATGGGCGGCTTTGGCGGCTCTATGAAAAATATCGCCATTGGCTGCGCTGACGGCCGCATTGGCAAGGCTCAGGTACACGGCGTCAACAAGGACGCTTTGCCTGATGACTGGAACGCCTGGCCGGCAAAGGAAATGCTGATGGAAAACATGGCGGAATCCGCCAAGGCTACCATCGATTTCTTTGGCAAGCATATCGTTTACATCAACGTACTGCGTCGTATGTCCGTAGACTGCGACTGCGCCGGCGTAACTGCCGCCGAACCCACCATTCCCGATATCGGCATCCTTGCTTCCACCGATATCTTGGCAATCGACCAAGCTTCTGTTGACCTTGTTTATGCCGAAATGCAAAACCAGGATCTGGTAAAGCGCATCGAAAGCCGTCACGGCCTGCACCAGCTCACCGCTATGCGCGAGCTTAAAATGGGTAATGATAAGTACGAATTAATCGAGCTTGACTAAGCCTGGATAAGCAGTTCTTTTGACAACACAAATTTTTTACACCTCCTTTGGCTGCATGGTTGTATAATAATTATGTATAAATTTACCAAAGGAGGTCTTTTTATGACTAAAGCAATTAACGCCTTGGAATACGGCGAGCAAATTTTAAAAACATTATCTAAGGGTGCCTTTTTAACCACGGCTGCCAACGGCAAGCAAAACACTATGACTATCGGCTGGGGTAGTCTGGGCTTTAAGTGGGGGATGCCCACCTTCACCGTTATGG
>CAVAHH010000128.1:0-5601 GCA_963588395.1 bacterium | reverse complement strand
ATATATCGCAGTATATGCTGGCACGTAATATTAACATTTCCCAAACTCATCTCAGCAATATTGAAAACGGCAAAACAGGAGTCAGCCTTGGTATTGCCATCCGCATCAGCAAGTGTCTCAATTGCAGTCTGGACAGCCTCATTTACGGCCCCAAAGCAACGCTGCAGCAGCCTAAAGCCAAAATGCTTACCGACTGCACCGTAACCGACCTGAACACTTTGATCCGTGGTATCATCCTGGAGATTTTTGTCCAATCATTGGGACAGATGGGAACGATGAGCTCTAAGCATATCCCCCAATTTAAAGAGGCATAAGTGAGATTTTTGAAAAATCTTATTAAAGCTCTTTACTAATTGCACAAAAAAGGCTATTATTAAATGAGAGTCTTTTAGCTTACTTTAATTGGAGGTAGTATTCATGAAAAAATTGATGTTAGTTTTAACCATGCTGTTAGCTTTTGCTTTGAGCAGCGTAGCCTTTGCTGCTGATGGCGGTGACCTGAACAAGGAACAAAAATCTGCTGAAAAAATGATGAGTGCTTTCAACAGCGCTACACCTGTTGAATATGCAGCCATTTCCCCCATCTGGAATGATCAGCTCAATAAGAACATCGGTGAAAAGGGTTACGCAGAAATCAAAAAGCAGGTTAAGGCACAATTTGGCGAATTGAAAGAAACCAAATTCTACAGCTTTGAACGCTTTGACCAAGGCGACAGAGTTACCTACATTGCTGCTTTCAGCAAAGAAAAGGTTGTTATCATGGCCTTTATGTTCGCTAAAGATGGTAAACTGCAAAACTTCAACTTTGCTCCGTACAAAGCTCCTGAAAAAGCTGCTGAAAAGAAATAATCCCTATTGAATTCAGCTTATAAGCCGCCCTTATCTACACGATGAGGGTGGTTTATTTTATTCTTAATGCTTGTTTAGTTTTCTTATATGGCTTATAATAGAATTATCAAATAATTTTAGAGAGAAGATGTATTATGGAAAGAGAGAACTTTTCCTCACGTATTGGCTTTATTTTGATATCCGCTGGCTGTGCTATCGGCCTGGGTAATGTATGGCGTTTTCCTTACATCACCGGCCTGTATGGCGGCGCATCTTTTGTTTTAATTTATCTTTGCTTTTTGCTACTGTTGGGCCTGCCAATTATGGTAGCAGAATTTGCCGTCGGCCGTGCCAGTGTGCGCAGTGCGGCCAAATCCTTTGACGTGCTGGAGCCTGAGGGCAGCAAATGGCATTTGTATAAATACGGTGCCATTGCCGGCAATGTTCTTTTGATGATGTTTTACACCACCGTATCCGGCTGGATGCTCTATTACTTTTACAAAATGGCTGTCGGCGGCTTTGTCGGGCTGGATGCCAAGGGTATAGGCGGCGTCTTCGTCAGCCTTTTGGGCGACCCTGTAACCATGGCAGGTAACATGATTATTATAGTTTTATCATGCTTTGGCGTCTGCTATTTGGGCGTTAAGGATGGTGTCGAGCGCATCACCAAGGTGATGATGGCCTGTCTGCTCATTCTCATGCTGGTGCTGGCTGCTAATTCCATCATGCTCCCTAACAGCAGTGCCGGCCTCAAGTACTACCTCTACCCTGATTTTAGCAAAGTTTTGGAGCATGGCGTCCATGAGGTTGTTTTTGCCGCCATGGGTCAGTCCTTCTTCACCCTTAGCCTGGGCATCGGCGCCCTGGCCATCTTTGGCAGCTACATCGGCAAGGAGCAAAGACTGACGGGCGAGGCTATGTGGATTATGGCACTGGATACCTTTGTGGCCATCGTTTCCGGTCTCATCATTTTCCCGGCCTGCTTCAGCTTCGGCATCAATCCTGACAGCGGTCCCAACCTGCTGTTTATTACGCTGCCCAACGTTTTTAACGCCATGAGCGGCGGCCGCTTCTGGGGCACGCTGTTCTTCCTCTTCATGCTTTTCGCCGCTATGTCCACCGTCATCGCCGTTTTTGAGAACATCACCTCCTGCATCTGCGATTTGACCGGCTGGGAGCGCAAAAAAGCCATCCGCTTTAACATCATCGCCATCATAGTGCTTTCCCTGCCCTGCGTTTTTGGCTTTAATATTTGGAGCAGCCTCCAGCCTCTTGGTAAGGGCAGCTGCATCCTTGATCTGGAGGACTTTCTCGTCAGCAACAACCTGCTGCCATTGGGCAGCCTTGTTTACCTGGCCTTTTGTACCAGCCGCTATGGCTGGGGCTGGGATAAATTTATTGCCGAAGCCGACACCGGCAAGGGTGTTCCCTTCCCCAAATGGATACGTTTCTACGCTACCTATATCCTGCCGCTGATAGCGCTATATATTTTCTTTAATGGTTATTATGCAATGCTAGTGAAATAAAATGAGCTCCAATGACTACTGCGCGCAGGCTGTCATTGGAGTTTATTTATGCTTTATGATATTGGCTGACATTGACAGTTAGACGGTAGACATTTATAATTATTATATTAAATGAAAATAAAAAGAGGTAATACTATGAGCAAAATTATCCTGACCGGCGACCGTCCTACCGGACGCCTGCACGTAGGCCACTACGTAGGCTCCCTGCGCCAGCGTGTACAGCTGCAAAATTCCGGTGAATACGATAAAGTATATATTATGATTGCTGATGCCCAGGCCTTGACCGACAATGCCGAGCATCCCGAAAAGGTACGTAAGAACATTATCGAGGTGGCCTTGGATTACCTGGCCTGCGGCCTTGATCCTGCAAAATCCACGCTGTTTATCCAGTCCATGGTGCCCCAGCTGACAGAGCTATCCTTTTACTACATGAACCTGGTAACCGTATCGCGCCTGCAGCGCAACCCGACGGTTAAAAACGAAATCAAGCTGCGCAATTTTGAAGCCAGCATCCCTGTAGGCTTCTTCTGCTACCCCATCAGCCAGGCTGCGGACATCACCGCCTTCCGTGCCACCGTGGTGCCTGTCGGCGAGGACCAGATGCCTATGCTGGAGCAGTGCAAGGAGATCGTCCGCAAATTTAATTCCGTTTACGGCGAAACGTTGACCGATCCCGAAATAATGCTGCCGCAAAACGATGCCTGCCTGCGTCTGCCCGGTATTGACGGCAAGGCCAAGATGAGTAAATCCTTAGGCAACTGCATCTACCTTTCGGATGAGCCCGAGGAGATAAAAAAGAAGGTTATGTCTATGTACACCGACCCGGACCATGTACGTGTGCAGGATCCCGGCAAGGTGGAAGGCAACTGCGTTTTCACCTATCTTGATGCTTTCTCCCGTCCTGAGCATTTTGAGCAGTTCCTGCCGGAATATGCAAGCCTGGATGAGCTTAAGGCACACTATATGCGTGGCGGCTTGGGCGATGTAAAGGTAAAGAAGTTCCTCAACAGCGTGCTGCAAGCAGAGCTTGCTCCCATCCGCGAACGCCGCCAGATGTGGGAAAAGCGCATTCCCGAGGTTTACGAAATTCTGCGTGAAGGCAGCAAGGTAGCAGAGGCTGCAGCTGCAGCCACCCTGCACGATGTCCGCGAGGCTATGCGCATCAACTACTTTGAGGACGAGGCATTGATGAACCTGCCCTATGAAAGACAACATTAAATTGTAGGATATCACAAGTATAATTTAATCCCCCCACGACAGATGGTTGTGGGGGGATTTTGGCTATTTGTCAGGATGATACAAGCATCACCTGTATGATTTTTAATTTGTCCTTATTGCTACATCCTTATTGGCGAAGGCAATGCCATACTTATGTATTGTTTTTATTCCCTGGGATAACAGCTCCGTGTCGTATTTTTTATTCTCGATCTGGTCAAGCGCTGTCTGAGCCAATTTAGTTAAATCTTGCTTTTCTGCTTCCGTCATAGCTGCTTTTATTTCTATGATTATCCCCGGCAGCATTGCGTTTTTCGGAGCAAGCTGGATATCATATCTGCCGTTGCCGCTTTCCCTGTTGGAGCGTATGCTGTGCGTATATTCAAATATGGTTATGAGCCCAAGCATCAAGCCATGATAATAGTTTTCCCGCAAGCCGTCAAAATAACTGATGGTTTTTGCCATAAAATCGCTTAACGTCCTTTGGATAGCAGCGCAATCCTTTGCCAATAATGCGTCTCTAAGATCTGTAATAGTAATTTCTCCGACTTCAGTAGTAAGCATGCTGACTATTTCTTCACGGTAGATAGTCCTGATTTCTCTATTAGGAATGTTGAGGCAGCAGACATAAGCACCGTCCTCGTTTATAGTTGTGGCAGTTGACTTCAGATACCCTGTCATCAGCAAAAAGCCTAATATATCTGTCTGCGGCTCTTTAAGCCTGGGATAGATGATATTTGTTTTGACGATGGAATTTACCCTGCCATTTTCCTTAAGCAGCTCATACAGATTTCTGTAGGTAGCTTCGTTGTATTTTGCAAGGATTTCGTGGATAATCGCGTTTGCGGATGTCTGACTCCAGTAAGGAATTGCCTTATAGCTATTGCTAAGATAGTTAATCACCGACCAGGGATTATATATCTCTACATCGCCAAATTTGTAGCCATCGTACCAGGCCTTAATTTCTGTAAATTTTTCAGGCACACCATAATATTGCGTCATGCTAGTGACCTCACTATCAGTAAAGCCAAAATAGCTGCTAAATTTGTCATCAAGGACAGAATCAACGCATAGATTATTTAAGCCGCTAAAAATACTTTCCTTGGCAACGCGCAGAATGCCTGTCAAAACGCTCATAGTTATATTAGTATTATCTTTTAAGGCTGTCGAAAAAAAGTTGCGGATAAATTCAACAGCTTCATTATAATAACCATTAATAAAGCCTTCTTGTATTGGCGTATCATATTCATCGATGATGATAATGGGAGCCTTTTGGTAATGCAAATAAAGCATTTTGCTAAGCATTTGCAGGCTTAACATATAATTTGCTTCACTGGCACTTTCGTAAATTATTTTTGCATAAAAATCACGTTCTTTTTTTGTTAGCTTGCTGCTGTTCTCTAATTCTGCATGTCTTGCATACTCAGAGCCAATGACATTTTTTATCAATTCATAGGCAGTTTCCCATTTTCTTGCCTTGATATCTTTTAGAGAGAAAAAAATTACAGGATACTTTCCCTGATGGCAGGTATATTTTTCTCCTTGCTCCCAGATAGCCTTATCCTTAAAGTATACGCTGGTATCCGCAGCAGTTTTTTCAAAAAAAGTGCGGAGCATATCCATGTTCAGGGTCTTGCCAAAACGTCTGGGACGGGTAAAGAGGATGATGTTGGTCTTTTGGTCAAGCAGATCCTTTATCAGTAAGGTTTTATCCACATAGTAATATTCAGAGCAAATCCTTTTGAAATCAGTTGTTCCTATTGGCAAGGGTAATCTATCTTGCATGGCTGCTGCTCCTTTCTTATCGTTTTCCTGCTTTAATTATAGCATTTACCGGCGCCCTTTGCCAGGAATTTGCTTAAAAGCTGACGCCAGCAAAAGCAATAAGCATAACGCTGCGGGCCTGCTTCGCAGCGCTTAGCTTAACCTGATAATGACAATATTTTTGCAGCAGATATGCTATAATAAGATTATATTTACTAGGGACGGAGTGATATAGATGACGACATCGCAACAGCAGCAGCGCCTGGCT
>CAVAHH010000127.1:0-5613 GCA_963588395.1 bacterium | reverse complement strand
AGCTCGTCCTCAGCAGGATCAATGACTATATCTGCCTCGCAACCATATTCCTGCTTAGCCTGCTCTATCCTGGTGCGGAACCTTTGCATGGTGCTGTCATCGGCGCCAATCTCCGCCTGATAAGACGGGTTCATCACCAGGCAGATTTTTTTCAGCGGCAGGCCGTAATCCACCTGATACACGCGTATTGCATCCGGCAGCATGGCCAGACCATGAGCAATCAGGCAAAAGCTGTGCTTGGTAAAGCTTTGGCGCAGCGCGTCATAGCGCGGCCGGATCTGCTGCCAGGATGCCTTCAGCACCTGCTCGACCCGTTCTTCGCAGTGCAGCATCGTGCCTATCTGCCTATACAAATCACCAATGCCTGCAATTCCGTGCCATTCCTGCATATCTGCCACATGGATAAAGGGAGTACCAAATTTTTCCTGCATCGCCAGCGCCCATTTTTTTCGCCGCACGATATTGAGCGCTGCGCGCGGTGCACGGCGGATGCCTGTCAGATCAGCAGCAGGCAGGCAGGTGTTCACGCTTATACCCATTCTGGCAAGCGTCTGCACCATTCCCTGCAGCTTCATTGCTCCGTTAAAGCCCCAGGCAAAGGTTTCCAGATTTACCGCAAGTGGCTCCACCCTTTGCGGCTCCATCACCTGCTGCACCAGCGCATCCATAACCTCCACATAACCACAGCCGGGATAAACAGCACTGGAGGAAAATTTTTTATTTTGCTGCTGACAGGATTTTTCCCGCAGTACCTTACGGGAATTGCTTTTGTCCATATGCGAAAACGCCTGTGACGTAACAGGCACCAGCTTAGCCTTAAACTGCGGCTGCAGGCTGAACACCACCCCCGTCATATCATCGTTCACAATATCCGATACCACCGACGGCAGCACGAAGATAAGCTCAGGCTTCTGCTCCCGTTCAATTTTATATAATAAATCTACCAGCTTCTGCTCCCCGCCAAAGATGACATCCTGATTGCGCAGGTCTGCACATTCCAGGCCATAAACAGGCGTATTGCGGCTGCGCGCATGATAACGGTAATGAAAGCCGCAGCCACGCGGGCCGTACAGCACCACGGCCGCGTTTTTTATTTCACTGATGCAGGCCAGATTGCCCGATATCTTGCCATTGACAGCGTAACGATGCAAAAAATTGTATATCTTCATGCCCATGAGCATATTATCCTGATAATATTGGTCCATGCTTTTTCTCCTTTACGCTTTTATGCCATTATATAACACATGCAGCTTTTTCTCCTCGTCCTCATACAGCCTAAGCTTAATCTGAAAAACATCCTCCACCAAGGGCGAGCTCAAAACCTCGGTCACCGTGCCGCTTAACACGATTTTACCCAGCTGCAGCAAATACAGCCTGTCACAGAATTTAGCCGCCAGATTCAAGTCGTGCATCACTGCCAGCACCTCAACCTGCATGCTTTTTATTAGCTGCAGCAAATGCAGCTGATAATATAAATCCAGATGGTTCGTCATTTCGTCCAGCAGCAGCGTCTGCGGCTGTCCTGCCAGCACCCTGGCGATCATCACGCGCTGCTGCTCACCACCCGAAAGCTGGTTGTACAGGCGATTTTCGTAGCCTACCAGTCCTACCTCACGCAAGGCTGCACGCGCCAGCTCGTAATCAGCTGTCGAATCCAACTCCAGCGGCTTTTTATATGGCGTGCGTCCCATCAGCACCAAATCGATCACTTTAAAATCAAAGGCCAGGCTGCTGTTTTGCTTCATCACACCCAGCTTCTGTGCCGTCTGCTTCAATGGCAGCTGCGCCAGGTCAACCTCATCAAAAAAAATCCTGCCACCACTAGGCTGCAAGGCACGATATAACGCCCGCAAAATTGTTGACTTGCCGCTACCATTGGGACCAATAAGACCGACAAAGCTGCCCTTACGCAGCTGCAGGCTGATATCCTCGACAATTTTTTTCTTATCTATGGCTACGCTCAAAGCCTCTGTGCGTATTTCCATCAGTTATCACCAAACCCATACTTTTTGCTGCACATCAGGTAAAGGAAGAATGGCCCGCCGATAAAGGCCGTCAATATTCCTATAGGCAGCTCTGCCTTGACCAGCAGGCTACGTGCCAAAATATCGCACCACAGCATGTAAATCGCTCCTCCAAGCAGCGAATATGGCAGCAGCTTCAGATGATTATTACCACTGATAATGCGCACCACATGCGGAATCACCAGGCCCACAAAGCCGATAATACCTGTCGCTGCCACTATCATGCTCACTAAAACTGCTACAGCGACCAAAAAGACTACTCTGCTTTTGGCAAGCGATATACCTAAAATCAACGCCATTTCCTCACCCAAAAGCGAAGCGTTAAGCGTGCGGAAATTATAGATAAAGAATGCCGCCAGCACTGCGAACACCACTGCGACAAACGGCAGATACTCCCAGGTTACCTTGCCCAAGCTGCCCATAATCCAAAAGGTGGCATCACGGATGCCATCCACGTCCTTAGCCAGATACACCATCAAGCTGGTGCAGGCACCACAAATAGCATTAAGCGCCATACCTGCCAAAATCAGCTTGGTATTGTTGCGTCCTGCTCCTGTCGTATAGGTGATGGCAAAAACGATAAACGTCACCACCACAGCGCCTGTAAATGCTCCCAGCGATACGCCGTAAAGACCAAAGGCACTAAAGCAGCCCAAAATAATGCTGGCAGTCGCACCCATCGCCGCGCCGGACGACACACCCAAAATATACGGGTCTGCCAACGGGTTGCGAATCAACGCCTGCATCACCACGCCGCCCAAGGCCAGCGAGCCGCCGGCCAGCACCGCCATAATGATGCGTGGCAGGCGCAGGTCCAGAATTACTGCCGCTGCCGTTGATTGCAGCAGCTCCTGTGCTGCGTCCGTAGCAGCACCAAATATATTATAAAACAGTATGCTGATAATGTCTGCATAGCTGATATTGACAACGCCAATTTTTAACGAATAAATAAACGACAGCACCAAGGCCAGCAAAAGCACAGCCACTGTCAGGAAAAATTTTGTGTATTTGTGTTCCATAACGCTGCTTTCCTTATTCCTGCCTAAAATAGGGGTAGCTGCCGCACATAAGGCGTGCGGCAGCTAAAATGAGATATATGAAAAAGTATGAAAGGGAGCTGGTTTTTTAAACTTCTTAGAAGCTGTATTCCATGCCCAGGACGAAGCTGCGTCCTTGCGCTGTATAATATGCCAGTGGTTCCCCAATTTGAGCACCTGTTGATGTATACTGCGTAGCAGACATGTAGTTTTTATCAAAAATATTGTTTACTTTAGCAAATATATTGATATTTTTCTTTACCTTATAATTTGCTGATAGATTCCATACCCAATAGTTTTTCTCCAACAGATAATTATCAAAACCTGCAGGGAAGTAATTATTAGGAGCAAAGTCACTGCGGTTCAAGGCCTGTAAATTAATATTATAAAAATCACGGTCATAGGTCAAGCCTAAGGTGTACTGTGTTTTCGGCAGACGCGGAATTTGCGAATCCGCATCAGCAATTAAGCGGGAATATCCAACCTTAGCCGTAAAATACTTACCAAAGGTCTTTTTGAAAGTGGCTTCTGCACCTTTCAAATGAGTTACACCATCAAGATTAGTGTAGATATTTTTACTGCCTTCCAGATTCTTAATAACAATTGCATTTTCATGGCGTCTATCAAAAACAGATACATCTAACCTTGTGCTATCATCAAACGCTGCTACAAAGCCTATCTCATTGTTACGGCCAGTCTCCGGTTTAATTCCTGGGTTTGCATAAAAGGCACTGCTACCAAAAATAGCGGTTGTGCTAGGAGTTTTGTAAAATTCATTGCTCGACGCATATACGCTAAATTTATCACTGAATGCATAGGATAAATTAGCGCTATTAAGCCACTGACTCTTGTAGCTATTAGAGCTTACATAACGCAAGCCTGCAGTCAGTTTGATCTTGTTGGTGATATCCCATTCATCCTGCAAATAAGCAGACCTTTCGCTAATCCTTCTATTAGGTGCAGCAGCAGTTGCTACACTATAGCGCTGATATTCTACGCCTGCAGCAATACGGTTTCTGTCGCTTAGTTGACGATAATAGCGGTTAACTATATCAATGTTGTCACGATCAACAGTTTCCCAAGCCACTGCAGGTCCGTTTCCTTTACTGCTGCGCTTCCTGTCAGAATACCACTTACCGTACAAAACAGTAAAAGCATTACTTTCCTTGCCGTCCTTGCTCTTGTAATCTAAAGTTCCAGACAATGTTTGCATATGATAGTCTGTCGTCCAATAACGTTTGCCCCAATTAGGCATATCGTAAACTGCATAACCATCCTGTCGCAAATTTTGGAAGTTGACAATAAAATCTGTTTCTGCATTCAGATGCGCACCCATGCGCAGGTTAACCATATCAGAATCCGAACTGCGCGGTGTTTTCACACCTGCGCCATCCTTATAGTCACTCTTTTTCTGTTTGTCATAGCTAAAGGACCAAAAACCATTCGCATCACTACCATTGGTGTTAACATGGTAATTTTGGTAGCCAAAATTACCTGCAGCAGCACGCAAAGTGCTCTTTTGCGCTGGATAATCGCGCTTAGTGATAACGTTAACTACACCACCCACAGCATCAGCACCATACAGGGTTGCTGCCGCACCGCGCATAACCTCAACACGTTCAACATCATCCATATTCATCGCAAACAGATAAGATTTATAGCTATTGCCAGTTTTTTGCACAACACCATCAACTGCCACCAAGCAGTTAGAACTGCCACGCATGGTCAAAGATGACTCCCCGGAAATTTCGAAACCCGTGCCATCGCCAAATACAACGGAATCAATACCGGGCACATGCTGCAAGACCTCTGACATAGTCGTATAGTGATTATCTTCTATTTCCTTACGGGTAACCACACTAATGCTAGCAGTAGCACGTGTTGCCTTAACAGGAGTTGTTGTAGCCGTAACGACCATTTCATCAAGAGTGTAGGGGTTTTCCTGTGAGCCGATTTCGGCAGCACCTGCGCCAGCCACAAAGCCGACACTGCAAGCAGCAGCCAAAACGCTATTAACTAAAAGACATTTATTATTCATCATATATCTGCTCCCATCATATGGACAGTCTTCTTATGCTTCATTTTGTCGCCATTGGTGGGCATTGCTTCAACGGCACTCCTTGATATATTGCGCCAATGCCTCTACTGCCTCCACCGTGCGCAGGCTGCCGCAGTAAAACGCTCTGTGCTCAAGCACAAAGAAGCGGTTATTGCGCACTGCCTTCAGCTTCCCCAGCACCTTGTGCCGGCGCAAGGCCTGCAGCTTTTTGGCTACCGGCGTGTTGGCTGTGTCTATCACCATAATAATATCCGGATTCAGCTTGACCAGGTACTCAATGCTCTTGCGTCCACCCAGCTCGTCATCTAAGGACACGCCGCCTGCCAGCTCAATCATATCTGCCGTCATATCGGTGTACGTGCGGCCAAAATATTCGTTGCCATACAGGTATTGCAACGTTACGACAGTAGGCTTTTGGGCCTTAGGGGTGCTGTCGCTTGCCGTCTGCAGCCTTTTTACGCGCTGCCTTAGCTGCGCTATTTTATCCTTATTG
>CAVAHH010000126.1:0-5652 GCA_963588395.1 bacterium | reverse complement strand
CAGGAAAAGGCAGTGTCCGACGGTGCAATTACCGCGATAACGGTCAAGGATCTGACTATGCAGAATAATAGCAGCATAGATTTGTCTTATGCAAATACCAATGGAGCTAATCCCCTGGCAGCGCAGGGAAAAACCGTAGATACAGGGCTGGTGGATGATGATGGTAACAAAATTACAGTAGCGATGCAGCGCTACCTGCTGGTGGATAACGCGCAGCTGGGGGATAATGTTTCGCTGCGTCTTGGTGCCTATGGCATGCAGGGAGACAGTACAGGCAAGGAGAGAAAGATTGACAGCGTTTTGATAAAAAATGCCCAGGCGTTAAACCAGGGCGCAAAGATAAATATCAATATCGGCCTGGGCTTTGTGCCGGAGGTGCTGGACGGTACGCTTTCCGGTGCTTGGAGCGGTAGCTCTGCGAGCAAGGATATTTATGGTACAGTAACAATACAGAACCAGCTGTTGGGGATATATAGCGGTGCGGAGTCTGTGGACGTTACAGCCGAAAAGACTGTGGCAGATGGTATCTTCAGCAGCTACGAGATTACTCCGGAAATAGAGCGTTATGATGATTACTATAAAACAGCTACCAGCGAAAAAATCTATACACCGCAGGCAGATGGTAATTATTATACAAATGTATCAGGCAATACCAGTGTCATAATGAATAAAGAGGGAACGGCACCCTTCCGTCCCACAGGCGAAAACGGTGAGCTTACCAAAGATGACAAAGCATATTTGGAAAGCCAGGGAGCAGCAGCTTCAGGCTATTCTGACCTGCAGGGCAGTGTGTGGTACCTAAAGGGCTACACCTACGCTAATACGGGTGATGTCGCCGAAAGCGGCAAGAGTGCTGCCGAAAACAGTACGGCGCTGAAGAACTTTGTGAAGGCTAACAACGCCAGTCTCTTCCGCCGCTTTGACAGCCTGCATGTGGAAAACCTCAACCAGCTGCAGGCAGCAGGCGAGGATAATATGACCGGCACGCTGCGTGAAAACCTGTGGGGGGATATCTGGCATGGCAGGTTCAGCAGCCAAGCAGCCTACAACCGCAAGACAAGCCAGTCCTACAACGGCGTACAGCTGGGCTATGACAAGCTTTTGAGCAAGAAGCTTTATGGCGGCAAGGTGTACAGCGGCGTTTACGCCAGCAAGCTGGATGGCAGGAGCACTACCCTTGCCGGCAAGGGTGAGCAGGATGGCTACGGCGTGGGCGTGTACGGCACCTGGCTGGGGGATGCTGGTCACTTCATTGACGTGGGCGTCCATGCAGCCAAAATCAAAAACGAATATCACTTCACGGGTAACACAGGCGATGGCACGCAGGGCAGGGTAAACGGCGACAACAGCACCTGGAGCTATGGCGTTGGCGCGCAGTACGGCCTACATAACAAGCTAGGCAGTGAATGGTTTGTAGAGCCTTCTGTTTCCTTCTATCTGGGGCATACAGATGAAAGCAGCTATGCACAGAGCAACGGGCTGGCTATTCATGAGGGTGGCTATGACAGCGCCATTGGCAGACTGAACCTGAAGGCAGGGCGCAATCTGGGAGAAAAGGCCAACATTTACGCAGGCGTAAGCTATGCCCACGATTTTGCTGGTGAGCAGGAGCTGGAGCAAAGCTATGGCACGCAGACGAGGCGCTTGCAGAGCGTAGGCGGCAGCGACAGCTGGTGGGAATGGTCAATTGGCGGTAAGGCGAAGATTTCGTCCAACGGTACCTTGAATCTGGATTTTGTGAAGACCACTGGCAGCAGCGTAGGCAACGAATGGAGCATTAACGGCGGCCTGAACTTTAGCTGGGGAGGCTTTGGCAGCGGCAGCACAGCACTGCCGGCAGAAGCGGTGGATACAGCAAAAGCCATATCGCCGGATAGCAGCTATCCTAAGGCACAGGCACCGACGGTCGTACTGGGCAGGGCTCCAAGGACAGAAGAACAAGAACTGCAGCAGGCAGCCTTGCAGGAAGGCAACAGCAAGCAGGTTGCGGCTCAGTACGATAACAGCGATAACAGCAGTGTGACCGTGCAGAGCGATGGCAGCGTGCTACAGGCAGGAGTTGCTGATGACGGCATGAGCGAATTTGACCTGGGAGCACTGACGGTAGAGGCCAAGCGTCCTGACTGGGAAAAGAGCCTGAGCCCCGGGCAGGTGAGCGTAATCTACACTGACCAGTTTGCCGGCGAGCAGAAGAACCTGCCGCAGCTTTTGGACCGCGTACCGGGTCTGTTCGTGCAGAAGATTAACGGTGAAGGCCACTACACTGTAGCCCGCATGCGTGGGTCCACGGCGGCGCAGGTGAGCGTGTATGTGGACGGCGTGCAGATGAACTTGAGCGGCGATGCCGCAGTTAATCTTTCGGCCATCCCGGCAGATAACGTGGAGCGTATTGAGGTTTACCGTGGCTATGTACCGGCACGCTTCGCCGGTGCGCCTTTAGGCGGCGTCATCAACATTGTCACCAAAAAGCCCAAGGAGGGACACGGCTATATTACGCAGGGCGTGCGTTCCTACGGCGGTTATACCGGCACCTATGAATACAGTATGCCTCTTGGCAGCGGCAGTTTGATGGCAACCTATGCAAGAGATATGTGGCATGGTGATTTTGATTATATATACCCTAAATACAGCGACGGTAAGGACGAAAGCTTTACCAGAAGAAGCAACGGCTACCAGAACAGCAACGGCATGCTCAAATGGCAGGATGAGCATTGGATTGTTAAAGGCGTGTGGAAAAAGAATCACGAGGAGCTGGCCAAGGCTATAGGCTCAAGATACACGATGCCATATTTTATGACGGGATATTATGATGCCAATATGGACATAGATTATAAGGAATTTATGCTTGGCAGACGTGATACCCTGGGCAATTTGGATTTGGGCTGGCATCTTGCCTATACGGATAATAATAAAAAATATCGTAATGTTGGCGGTTATAAATATATTAATGACACAATTATTGCAAAAAATGGCGGCAAGCCGCTACCGTTCCCTGGCGTAATCCAAGGCGTAACAGAAAATGATTATCTGCCAGGGGCCTTGTGGGGAGATTACCATTCCAAAAAATGGAATGCTAATGCTAATTTGAGCTACAAGGCAGGCAGCAAGCATCTGCTGGAGCTCAATGTGGACGCTACCAGGGAGACCATGAACACCAATGGCAACCGCTGGGATTTAACGCAGCAGGCATTGGATTCCCAGACAGGTGCCAACTATACGGTACACAAAATGCTGCCCAAGTACAACAACCGCGAATACCATTTGACCTTCCAAGATACCATAACCTTAAATGATGATGGTGATTTTAAGCTGACACCCGTATTGCGTGCCGATAAGGTGGAGATGGAAGGCCTGGGAGATTTGGGTGACAGCGACAGCAAATGGCAGTATTCCGGCGGGCTGGCTCTGCAGAAGCAGATTAACGACCATTGGAGCTTTAAGAGCACCTGGGGAACCTATAACAGGCATCCCAACTTCTACGAAACCTTTGGCGATGGTGGTTTGTTGGGACAGAACTATATATTTCATTTCCTGCGCACCGGTCAGATCAACATGGGCGAAAACCAATCTTCAATCAAGACTAACGGGCTGTGGGAAACTGGCAGACAGTTTGATTTTAGCCTGAACTGGCAGGGCAAGCTGGCAGGGGCTGATACCGATACTATCCTTACCTATTACCGTCGTGATGCCGAAAACCAGATGGTTATGTATACACCGCGAAATGGTGGTATAACCAGCTATTACTTCCCGGTTAGTGCAATTAAGGCTTATGGCCTGGAGCTGTCGCATAATATGAAATGGGAAAGATGGGGACTTAACCTGGCAGCAACCTGGCAAAAGAGCAGGGAAACAGGTGATAAGCTGCATGCCAACTGGGTTCCTTCAGGCTCGGCCTACGTACCGGAATGGGTATTGAGTGCCCGTGTGGATTACACCTTTCCCGGAGATAAGCTGAGTATGTTTGGTGAATACCGTTACACTGGAGAAGAGGTTCTCAGAGGCGAATCCTCTGGTGATGAGGCAGCTTCGGGTGCAGAGGTACAACATTCCTATTCTATTTTTGACATTGGTGCCAAATATAAATTTGATAAAAACTGGCGCTTAAGTGCAGGCGTCAACGACGTGTTTGACAAGGGCAGGGATGTGTTTGTAACTACTTATGGTGTTAACGGCCCGGTAAAATCGCTTTACTATCCATTAACCGGGCGCATGTACTATGCAACCCTGGAGTATAGCTTTTAACGCAGTGTATTAAGGCAATGCCGTGACGTTGCCATATATAGCATGTATGTTTGTTTTTGTGGCAGCAGGAAAGACTGCGGATGTGGGTATCACTACGGAGGTGATTATAATGACTAGTATTATGTCTAAGGTAGCATTTGGTTTGGTAAACAGTTCCTACAACAAGGCTTGGGTTGGAGCTGTAAGAAGCAATGGTAACAAGCAGCCTATGGCTGTGATTGCAGCAGTTGATGGTAATGCTTTGTCTACGGACCCGCGCGTCCTGGCAATTACAGCTACAGGTACAGAAAAGACATTGGTTGACAGCTATACCTATACTAGTGGCGTGGGAACCATCGGTGCCGGCTGGTTCGGCGTTTATGAGCCTGCTCCTGTTAATGCTGATGTATCTGATGAGGATGCAGCTTCTTCCCAATGGACGCTTTTGCGGAAGGCTCAGTGCAATCATACGTCTAGTGATACAGATATGCTGACCTGGCATGTAAGCAATCCGTTTGGCATCGTTGTCCATGACAACAAAATGTATATGCAGGATTACGATAATCACGTGATTTATGGTTACCAAAATGTGAGCGGAAATTCCTTTGCAGAGGATGCTGCCCCGGTTTACACCTTTGCTCCTGGTGATGGTTGGAAGGCTGCGGGAACAGGCATGGATCTGTATCAATACGAGGAAGAAGATGAATCCACTGTAAGCAATTATTTAGTGGCGTTATTTAACAGGTACACTAACGTCAATTATACGTATACCTATGGCAACTGTGAGTTGGTTATGGTAGGTATTGATGATAGTGATGATATTCAGGTTGTTAGTGCAGAAGTAAATGCTAATGCTAACAATGTAGTAGTAAAAGGAAACTATGCTTACGTCACATCCTACGGAGAGCAACAAAATCCTGGCGGTAATGCTTCGAGCAGATTACAGGTATTTGAGCTTACTGGTGGTGCGCTGTCATTGCTGCAAACGATTGCACCAACTGCAATTGATTCTACCAAGACTACCTTCAGCAGCGGTGACTTTGTTGATGTTGCCTTTGTAAACAGCAAGGCGTATGTACTTTTGGCGCATTATAATAGTGCTTACACCAAGTACGATTATGTAATCGTCCAAACTACAGAGGAAGCACTGCAGGCTGGCAGCTTTGGAACGGACGCCAAATACTATACCGGTGCTTCCACTAAGTTTGGTACAACCTTAGGCCTGTTGCCTGGTGGTGACACTGAATTGTACTTTGTTAATGGTGAGAGCATTTTTTCGATTAATACTGCTGTAGATATTTCTGCCACCGGTGCTGTCACTTCGGTTTGTGCTGCAAGTGATTTTACCTACGATGATGGCACGACCACTGCTACGGGCTACATCTTCAACACCGCTTCGACAGTAGTGGAGAAGCAGACCGTAACCGCAGC
>CAVAHH010000125.1:0-5721 GCA_963588395.1 bacterium | reverse complement strand
CTCCTGAGGAATACAGGCCGCAAATCAAGGGCAGTGTCCGCTTGGACGATGTGCTTGTGAACATGCCTACTATTCCGGAAATGGGTGAGGGCGAAAGCAATATTGGCATGGATCTGAAGCTGGAGCTGGGACCGAAGATTCATTTGTACAACAGTTATTTGTATGATATCTGGCTGAAGGGCGCTATTGATATTAAGGGTAGTACACTCTTCCCTATGATCGACGGTACGATTAAGGCAGATAAGGGTACAGTTAAATATCTGCGTACAGACTTTAAGATTAATAAGGCCGGTTTGGTGTGGGTTGATCCCGGAACCTTTCTGCCGAATGTTAACCTGGAAAGCACAGCCCGCTTTAGCCGGTACAACATTTTTATGAAGATAAATGGTCCTGTAAGTGATAGCATGGAGCTGCAGCTTACCAGTGATCCGCCGTTGGAAAGAAATACCATTGTGCGTATGCTCACCCTGCAGCGTGAAAGTGCCGGCAGCAACGAGGTTACAAGCGATGATATGGCTAATTTGATGACGGTGGGATTGCAGATGACGGTGCTTGGTGATGTGGAGATGTTTATTAAACAGACGCTTGGACTTGACCAGTTCCGCATCTATACCGGCAAGACCCGTTCCGGTATAGGCTTTGAAAGCGCACATGACCGAAATCGTGAGTTGACGGCAGATGAGAAAAACCAGTATAATGTTTTAGTAAGTAAATATCTAAATAATAATTTTATGCTGGGATACACTACAAGCTTTGATGCGGTTGACAGAAGCATCTTTGGGCAGTACGATATTAGTAAGCATATGAATTTAACCTATTCGCGCAGCTACGACCTGTCTAAGGACCCTAAGGATTGGTACGGGCTTGAGTACAAGATTTCATTTTAACATTTAGAAAGGAGGTGCGGGCATGCTGCAAAGCTATCTGGAGGAATTACGCAAAACGCCGCTTTTGGAGCCGGCAGAGGAGCTGGAGCTTTGGCAACGGTCAGAGGCTGGCGACCTGGAGGCGCATCAACGTCTGATGACGGCGTACCAGCCGTTGGTTTTTAAAATTGCTTCCAGCTTCAGGCTGGGAGAGAGCGAAACGATGGAGCTTATCCAGGAGGGGATGGTTGGCCTTTTAGAGGCTGCCGAAACCTATGACTATAAGCGTCAGGTTGCTTTCAGCTTGTTTGCCTCCTTTCGTATAAAGGGGAGCATGGTGGATTATCTGCGACATTGTAATGGTAGCGGAGTGCTGTACCTGGACAGTGAGCTGACGCAGGGCTTTACACTTAGCGATGCATTGCCGTCGGCGCAGGCATCACCTATTGAGCTGACCGAGCAGAATCTGTTGAAGGAAAAGGTGGCGCAGGCGATGCATCGACTGCCAATCAAGGAGCAGCAGGTGTTGCAGGGAATGTATCTGGAGGACAGACCGGCACAGGCTGTGGCCGATGCTATTGACGTGAGCTTGGGGCATGTATACCGTTTGCAGAAGCAGGGAGTGCGCCGTATCCGTGGTATGTTGTCGCGCTTTATTCACGATTTTAATAACGGATGAGTGCAAAATATAAATAAGAAATTCATGTTAATAAATAGTGAAAAATAAAGAAAACAATAGTTAACTTTACTAAATCTGCTATAATCATGCTATATGGCTGGTGAAAAAAAATCAGCGGTATGTGATTATAGGAAGCATAGTTATTTATAAATAATATGCACAGAAGGGGGTTAAGGTATGACGCAGACGAGCCGCACATTGTTTCAGCGTATCCGTTGCATAAAAAGCAGCTTGGATAATGCGGAGCAGAGCTTTATGGACAACAAGGACATAAGGGGTGAGCTGGATTTGATGCTGGCAGAAGCCGAATTGAAAAATTTGCGCCGTAAAAAAGACCGCCCTTGGAGCTGGAACCGCCAGGTTTTAGCAGGTTGTGCCGCCGTGCTGCTGTTCTTGGCCGGTTTTGGTGGATGGTATTGTGCCAAGGATCATTACCGTAACAAGAGTAGAGCCTCGGTGTCTGCAGCTGTGCAGACGGCAGTGGTAAATGCGCCGCAGAAAGCTGCTACGACTGATGCATCAGCTATGAAGACGGCAGAACAGCTGCCCGCAAAAAAAATGACACAGGATATACCGGTCCCTAAAAAGCAAGCGACTACGGACCGCGTTAATATATCTAAAGCCGATATGCACAGATTAGTGCAGTCAGCGCGAGTTGAATTGAGTAACTCAAAATGAATTACAAGGAGGAATATCCATTGAAAAAGAGAAGTTTGTGGCGCCCGCTGACAGTTGGCTTGGCAGCAATGCTTTTGGCAGCACCTGTTTATGCAGAAAATGACCAGACACCTGTTGCGGGTGCTGATACCTCTGTAGCGCAGACTGCATCGGGGCAAAAAGAAGAAAACAGGCTTGCTCCCTATCTTGGAAAAACCATCACGAAGCAGATTATTGAAGGCAACACAACTGTTCCAACCGAGCAGATCACTGCCGTGCTCAAGACAAAGCCCGGAATGGAGTTTACTGAAGCTGGCCTTTCCGAGGATTTGAGCGCAATTTATGATATGGGCTGGTTTTATGACCTGCACCCGGAGTTTAAGCCGGTGCCTGAGGGTGTGCAGGTGATTTATCATGTGCTGGAAAACCCTGTTTATAAACAAACAGAGGTCGAAGGTAACACCGTGCTGGATAAAAAGAAGGTAGCCGGTCTTTTTGATCTGGAAGCCGGTAAGATTGCCAATCTTAAGGATATAAATAAATGCGTACAGAAGCTGGAAGAGGAATACCGCTCCAACGGCTATATTCTGGCACGTGTAAGCGATGTACACATGGAACAGGATGGCACGCTGAAGGTTACTGTTAATGAAGGTGTTGTTGAAGGCTTTAAGGTTAAAGGCAACGTTAAGACGAAGGATTATGTTGTTACCCGCGAAATGAAGCTGAAGAAGGGGGAACCCTTTAATGCTAAAGCAGCTCGTCGTAGTATGCAGCGCGTTTATAACCTGGGCTATTTCGAAGATGTTAATATTAAGTTGAATCCTGGCCGTGAGCCGAACGGTGTTGAGGTTGAGATCAGCGTTATCGAAATGAATACTGGTACCTTTGGTATTGGTGCAGGCTACAGCAATGCTGACGGCTTTGTCGGCATGATTTCCATCGGCGATAAAAACTTCCGTGGTATTGGTGATAAGATCAATATTCGCTGGGAGTTTGGCGGCGAGGATAATAAGAACTATGACTTCAGCTATACCCGTCCTTGGCTTGACAGCAAAGAAACCAGCGCAACGCTGAATTTGTATGATATCACTAATGAGTATGCTGACTATAACATCAATGGTGACGAAATTGCCCGTTATGATAAAAAACGTCGCGGACAAGAGCTGACCTTCAGCCGTAAGACTAATAATGAATTCATCAGCAATTATGTAACTATTAAGAACCGTGATGATATTTATAAGGGCGAGGCTGATGGCTACGAGGGCGATGCTGACCAGTATTACGAGCCGCAGTTTAATAAGAATGATAAGTATAAATCCTGGATGCCGGAAAACTATCTGGACCGCCGCAAGGAAAACTTTGGTACTACCCGCAGTATAACCATCGGCCGTGTATATGATTCGCGTGATAATGTGTACGATCCGCATGAAGGCAAGCGCATCGGCTACAGCGTAGAGTGGGCCGGCGGCTTAGGCGGTGACTTTGACTTTACTAAATGGACTGCTGACTGGCGCTATTATTACCGTGCAGGCGGTGAAAACGTTTGGGCCTTGAACCTGGGTGCAGGCTATGCCAGCGGCAATATGCCGTTGTCCCAGCGCTTCACTATGGGTGGTAGCGATACCCTGCGTGGCTATGAAGATGACCAGTTCCGTGGCAACAGTATGCTTAAAGCAACTCTGGAATACCGTTTCCCGATCGTTAAGAAGGTACAAGGCGTGCTCTTCACTGATAACGGTTATGCTTGGGATAAACGTCACGAGGATGCCTTTGATATGGGTCTGATTAAGAGCAGCTACGGTGTAGGCCTGCGCATCAATTCGCCTTTGGGTCCTGTTAAGCTGGACTATGGCTATGGCGAGGATGGCGGTAAATTCCACTTCAGCTTTGGTGGCCAGTTCTAATTTTCCGGAGTAAGCTAGGCTATGAGGCTTAATAAGATTTTACTCTGTGCTGCAATGACAAGCATCTTGCCATTGCAGCATGCTTTTTCTGCCCCCATTAATGAAGTGGCGGTGCAGGTGATAGATACAAATGGAGGCACAAGCGACGTCCTGCTGCAAAAAATGAGCGGCAGTATGCAGGTGGTTGCAGATCAGCTTTTCGTGGATAAGGAGGCTGAGAGCATAAACGCAGCCAGAGAGGATTATATCCGCCTGTTGACAGAAATTGGTGACCGCGTATTTACCGGTTACGAGCTGACGGCTGTGACACTGGACGTGGGTAGTAGCATGCAGGTTAAGCTTTATGCCAGACCGTGGAGCAGCGTCATCCAAGAGCCTGTGATTGATATGCAGTTTTCGGGTGTAGAGCCGCATACTGCAGAGCTGCTGGAGCAGCGTGTGCCGAAGCTGAAGCAGTTACTATCTGCCGCTATCAGCGGTGCTTCGGTGGATGCAGGTGACTGGGCCGGTGGCGTGTTGCGTAAAATGGTACGCAGCCAGGTGCAGCAGCAGCTACCGGAATTTAAACCGGCGGTGGATGTTTTGCAGGAAAACGGTCGTACGGTGGTGCAGGTGGTTATCTATCCCGTGGGGCAGCTGGTTCGTAACATTAAATACGAGCTGCGTAGCGAAGCTATCCCCAATATCCTTTTGATGCAGCTGAAGTACAAATATAGCGCAGAATGCGACAAGCTACGCGGACTGCCTGTGGCCTATGTGCAGCGTCATCGCGAGGAGCTGGAAGAGCAGCTAGAGGCTAAGCTGCTGGCAGAGCCGGAGGTACGCCGTTTTAAGCTGCAGCCGGATGTCAAGCTTACGCCCGGTGCTGATTTGGGCATAAATATAATGATAAATTCTGATGACTATAAGCTGTGGTTTGAAGGTTATGGTGATATCGGTCGCGATAAGGATAACCTTTCTGGTAAGGCACACATAGGCAAGCTGATTTCTGCACGCGATGAGGTGTTTGGCGAGGGAGAAGTTATTTTAGATGACGTTGAATGGCGCTTCGGTCTTGGCTATACCCGTTATTGGGGTAAGAGTAGCTGGAGCTACGTACGGCGTATGCCTATTGGTGATAATGATTACCGTCTGGAATATAGTTTGAGCCCCAAATGGCGTCTGCGGGCAGAGCATTTTTCGGGTGATGACCGTAATGAATTTGGTGTGCGTTACCGCATCCATGAATTCTTAAGTGCGGAATATGTTTATGGCGGGGACGAATTCTATTTGCGGATTATAGGAAATCTGTAGCAATTCTTGAAAGAATTGGCTTAGACTGATATAATAAGATATATTTGTTGTGGTGGGTGTGCCGGGCTTTGTGCTTTTGGTACTGCCTACAATAATGTATGAGAAAAAGAAAGCAGGGATTTAGATTATGATGCAGCAATTGCGTAATCCTAAAAATGTTAAGGTAATTTCTTTGTTGATTGCGGCTATCTTCGTGCTTGGCTGCTTTGCCATTTCGGTAACGCAAAGCGGTTTTGGCAAAAATGCTATGGCAGCTTCCAGTGAATCTGCAATCGGCGTGGTTAATTACCAGATCTTGGTTTCCCAAAGCCCAGATTTAAAG
>CAVAHH010000124.1:0-5847 GCA_963588395.1 bacterium | reverse complement strand
TGCCAGATTAACAGCAAGCTGTTACAATAAACGAGAAAAGGTTAACTATCTACATCTATAATAGTGCTGTAGAAATAATATTTGAGGTGATTTTAAAAATGAGTAATGAATTAACCGGACGCAATGTTGGCAAAACTTGCCGTGTACACTACAAGGGAACCTTTAATGATGGTACGCAATTTGATTCTTCGTATGACAGAGGCGAGCCGCTGGAATTTACCTGCGGTGCCGGTCAGATGATTAAGGGCTTTGATGCCGCAGTTGCAGACCTGGAGGTGGGTGCAGAGGTGGATATTCATCTGCTGCCTGCCGAAGCCTATGGCGAGGCCGACCCTGCTGCCATCTTCACCATGCCTATTGCTAAGCTGCCAGGCAGCGAAAAGCTGGAGGTTGGTCAGCGCGTGTACCTGACCAACAATTATGGCCAGCCTGTGCCTGTACTGGTGACGGCCAAGGACGAAACCAACATTACCTTTGATGCTAACCACGAGATGGCTGGCAAGGAGCTGAATTTCCACATCGAACTGGTAGAGGTAATTTGATTGGCTTGCGTGTATTAAAAAGACATTAAAGCTTTATTGCGTAATATACCTGTGCTTATGAACTGCCTCCTAAAGCTACGTACTTTAGGAGGAGCTTTTTTCATAAACAGGATACTTTGAGGGGAAGAGGCCTGGATGTGAGTGCCGGGCCTTGAGGAGATTGTATGCTTTCGTTAATTTTAGCTAAGAAGATTTTTTCGTTATTTATCATTATGATTATGAGTATGGCGCTGGTGCGGTTAAAAATTCTTAAAGCGTCGGACAGCAAGATTATGTCTATCCTGCTTTTGTATTTGTTTTTCCCCTGCGTTATATTGGAATCCTTTCAGATTGACTTTACTCCTGAAATCCAGCACGGCATGCTGCTTAGCACCGGTGCGGCCGTAGTGGTGCAGGCACTTTTGCTGTTTATGGGCATATTTTTTAAAAAGACATTGCATCTTAACGCTGTAGAGCAATGCTCCGTCATTTATTCCAACGCTGGCAATTTGATTATACCCTTGGTGGTTTCCGTGTTGGGACCCGAATGGGTGATTTATTCCAGCAGCTTTTTGGCTGTGCAGTTGGTGCTGTTTTGGACGCATATGAAATCTACTATGGCGAATGAAACGCATATGGATTTGAAGGCTGTTTTTACTAACGCCAATATGCTGGCCATTTTTGCAGGCTTAGTGCTGCTATTTACAGGCTGGCGTCTGCCTGTGCCTGTAAATGACGCCTTGCATTCCCTGGGCCTTGTTATCGGCCCGTCGGCGATGATTATCGCCGGTATGCTGCTCGGGGATATGAGCTGGGAAAAGATCAAATCCTACAAACGCGTGCCGTTGGTCGCCTTTTTGCGTCTGATTATTATGCCGCTAGGCGTGTTGGTGCTGTTAAAATACAGCGGTATTGCCAGCTTTTCGCCTCATGGCACCACCATTTTGCTGATTACACTTTTGGCAACGGCTACACCATCGGCCACCACCTGTGTGAGCATGGCGTCACTCTACGATAATCAGCCGGAATATGCTAGCGTTATCAACGTGGTTACGGCAACGCTGTGCACCATCACCATGCCGGTTATTGTCTGGCTGTACCAATTGTGAGGCGGTGGCTGTAGTGTTGATGCTTGTGCTGTTGTAAAATAAGGATAGGCAGTGATGTAGCGTGGACAATAATTGGCACTGTAGTTTGTTACAATAACACTATGTTAACTGTAAGCTGTAAATAATATGCTGATGAATTAGATCTTGTTGCAGGAGGAGATTGCAATGGCAAAATTGATTTGTGTACCGCTTGGCTGCAGTGCAAGAGAGCAGTTTGCTGCCGAGCTGGCACGTGAACCCTACGGCACAGGCGTGCTGGTGCTGCCAAACCGTTTGTTGATGGATGACGTGCGTTCAAAATATGCTAATGTTGAAACCATAGGCATGGATACATTGGCGAATAAAATATTGAATGCTAACGGTTATGTGAATTTTACCGAAATAAGCCGCCGCACGCAGGAGCTGATTGTGCAGGATATTATTGAGTACATGGTAGAGAAGGAGAAACGTAAGCTGGACGGTGTAGACTACAGACCGCTCAGTTATTTTGGTGACCTGGAAAAAAAAACAGGCTTTATCAAGGCTATGACATCGCTTGTAGGGCAGCTGTCACGAAGCGGCGCAACGGAAGGTGAAATTGCCAATATTCTTGACTCCTGGGATGATAGAGGTGAATTTTTTGGCAATAAGGACGCGGGTGTGCGTAACGTCTATCTTATGTACAGACAGTATCTGCAAAATAACCAATGGTATGACCTTGAAGGTAAATACAGGCTGGCAAATCTGGTGCTTAATAGGGAAAAGCCCAATTTGCTCTGGCGAAAGATTTATATCAGTGATTTTTATAGCTTAGATAATTTGCAGATAAAATTTTTAAATAAGCTGGCGAGGTTCTGCGATATCACCATAGGCTTGTGCTATGAAAAGGATAGCAGGGATGTGTGCGGACGTCAAAAGCTGTTTGCGGCGAGCGAGCTTACTTATTTGCAGCTTGTGGGTGGTGAGCTGGAGCTTGGTGAGGGGAAAAAGCCTAAAAAATACAATGGTTTCTGCTCTAAAGAAGACAAGAAGCTGGGGCAGCAGCAACGGCAGGCAGACCTGCAGTATTTGTGCACAGCCTTTGGAACCAATAGAGAGCCTGTGACGGCTAAATCTATCCATACGTATAGATTTAGCAAGCAGGAGGCGGAAATGCGCTGGGTGCTGGCGCAGGTGAAGCAGCTGCTGCGACAGGGGGTACAGGCCGGGAATATAGTTGTCGCAGTGCGTGATTTGAATAGCTATAGCGGCCTGCGTCTTTTGGCAGATGAATATGGCATTCCAGTAGCTCTGCCTTTAACGACGCCGTTGGCAGCGCAGCCGTTAGTAACAACGGTACGCCTGCTTTTGGAAAGTGTTGTAGATAATGCTGATGGAGTAGATGCTTATTTTGCTTTGCTGACAGGAGGACTGCTGCCGCTATTGGCAGATGTTGACGTGGAAGCGGCAGAATCCTTGCGTGAGGAAGAATTCTTTACCAGCCGCAAGGGAGCGCAGACAAGGGTGCATGAGCTGTTGGGTGAGCCGCAGGGTGCATGGCAGCTTATGGAAGAATTTATCGCGGCAATACCTGCCAGCGCAGCTGTTAGTGAATATATAGTGGTTATGACAGTCTTGTTGGACGGATTGCAGCTGGAGCAGCGTTTGGGAGCGATGTACAAGGCTGGCAGGTTGCAGCTGGCAGAAGTAGCGGCTTGTCTGCATACGTGTGATACTCTTAAGCAGCTGCTTGTGCAGCTGCTTAAGGATTACCAAAGCTGCGGCTGTGAAAAGGAAACGGTGCAGCTGACCGAATGGCGCAGCCTGCTTAATGATGCGGTGGCGGCAGAGCAGCTGGTTTTACAGCATGGCAGGCAGGATGGAGTGCTTGTGACGTCTGTCGTTAATGTGCAGGGGTTAAGCTTTGATTATGTCTATATTATGGGCCTGCGTGAGGGTGAGTTCCCTAAGATAGGCAACGAAAACTGGATTTATAATGATAAGGAACGTGGCGAGCTAAGGTCATTAGGCTTGGATTTGCCCAGCACAGCGTTGGATTACGCCGAGGACGCCTTCTTTTTTGCTTCAACGGTGGCAGCGGCACGTAAGGAGCTGTACTTGACCTGGTGGAACGAGGAGAAGGATGACCAGGCTAGTGCCTACATAGATGCGGTACAAAAGCTTTTTACTAACCTGCAGTCAGAGGCAGCACCGGAGAGGGAGCCTGCTTCGCCCGAGGAGCTGGAGCAATATGGCAAGGCTTTGGATAACGATTGGCTGACGCAGCAGGTGGGAGCCGGGACGCTTGCGGCTGCGCAGGCAGACGACATTAGGGAAAATGAGCCGCAGGGAGCATATAATGGTGTTTTGACGGCGGCAGGCATGGAAAAGCAGCTGCGCAAAAACGTCGGTGCAAGCTTTACTGCCAGTAAATTGGAAGTTTACGCGCAGTGCTCCTTTCGTTACCTAGGAGAGCAGCTATGGCGCCAGCAGCAGTTTGCACCTAAGGATGATTCAGTCCAGCCTGCAGACGAAGGCTCGTTCTTGCATGAGGTGCTGGCACGTTTTGTGGGTGACCATCTGCAGGAAAAGCTTGGCCAGTATACGTTTGAGGAGCTTAACGAGGAGCTGGAGCTTGCTTTTGAAGATGTTTTTCAAGAATACATAGATCAGAGCAAGATTGTTGATAGTAACATGTGGCGGGCAGAAAAGCCGCGCCTTTGGCGTCTGCTACAAGGTTGGCTGAGCTTTGAATATGCAGACCAAAAGAAGTGGATAGGCTTTACGCCAGCGGCTGTGGAGTGGGATTTTGGTATGCGCAATGGTAAGCCGTTGCGCTTGAAGCTGAACGACAGAAGCGAGGTTACGCTTAAGGGACGTATAGATAGGATAGATAGTGATGGTACAAACGTTTTTGTAACAGATTATAAACGCAACACTGCACCAGGCAGCAAGGATTTGGCATTAGGGCTGGATTTGCAGCTGCCAGTTTATCTGCTGGCTGCTGCCGGCCTGTACGCTGGCGGCAGCAGTGTGAGCGGTGGCTGTTATCTGAAGCTAAACAATGATCAGCGGGCAGGTAAGCTTGTCTTAGAGAATGTAGGCAATGGTGATTTAAAGCCTGCAAAAAATCCACCGCCATATGCAGACAGCTGGGAGAGCTTTACAGACTTTGCCCAAAATTTGCTAACGGGTTACATAGAAGCAATTTATCAAGGAAATTTCGTTATTGCAGAGCCTGCAAATGGCTGTAGCAAATATTGTCAATTAAAGGACATCTGCCGTGTGCAGCGTGGAGGTGGAGCGGATAATGACGGAGAATAATAAGGAAGCAAAGGAAATAACGCCTTCATCGGAGCAGCTGAAGGCCATAGAAACAATAGATACTAATGTAGCTGTATCCGCCGGCGCAGGCAGTGGTAAGACCAGAGTACTAGTTAGCCGCTTTACGCATATTCTGGAACGGCATGGGAACAAGATAGATGCCAGCAATATTCTTGCCATTACCTTCACCCGCAAGGCTGCGGGTGAAATGAAAAGTAGGCTGCGTAAAAGCATGAATGAACTGGCACAGGGGGTAAACGGCGAATTTTGGCGTAAACAGCTGCCGGCATTGGAGCGGGCGCAGATTACTACGATTGATGGCCTATGTAGCCGCATCCTGCGTGAAAATCCTGTAGAAGCGCAGCTGGACCCGGGCTTTATCCAAGCGGAGGAGTTTGAGGGCAAGGAATTTGTGCTTGATTGTCTGCAGCGTTTTGTGCGTATGGAGCTTAGAAAAGAAGAGGTTACTCCTTTACGCAGACTGATTGGATTATATGGCACGAGCAGTTTTACTAATCAGGTACAAAGCTTGCTGCCGCATTTGGCAGAGCTTGTAGAGGAAGATTTAGCAGAGCCTTATAAGAAAAGTCTTGCACAGGTAGAGAGTCTGTGCCGTGAACTATGCCGGCTGATTAATAATATGGTTGACAGGCGCAATGAGCTGACTAAGGCAGGTAACAAGGGTCGCCTGCAGCTGGAGGCAGTGGCAGAGCATTTGGATGAAATAACTAGCGGCTTAAATGCAAAGCAGCCTGATTTTGCGGCATATGAAGCGTATATCGGTATTATAAAAGGTCAAAGGGGCGCGTTCCAGGAAGCTTTAGTGGAAATCAGAAGCTATCGTGCGCAAATCAGCAAGCAAATGGCGGATGAGTTTGCCCTGCCTGTTGTGGCAGACTGGCAGCAGGTGCTGCAGGCTTTACACAGCTATATTC
>CAVAHH010000123.1:0-5854 GCA_963588395.1 bacterium | reverse complement strand
GCTATAGTATCAGCCGCCGCCAGTTCTACTTCTTCGGCTTGTGCCCGAAGTGTGCCAAATTGCATTAACCAAAGAAGCAGTGTACCGATTAAGCAGATTGATTGGTACACTTTTCTTATGTTTTTTGCGTTTGTCAGAGTTTTGCAGACTTATTTTTACTAAAATGCCACAATAGCAGTTATGGAATCTGCTATAATAAAGATGTTGTATTGATAGGAGAGAAAGCTTTGTGCTAAATGATTTTCAGATAATCATGCTGGCAAGTGGCAGTAAAGGGAATGCTGCTTTGCTGAGTACGCCCAGGCAGCGCTTTTTGGTTGATATCGGCATAAGCTGTAGGGCGTTGACGAATAGGATGAAGGAAGTGGGCGTTAGCGTTGAGGAGCTTGACGGCGTGTTTATTACGCATGAGCATATTGACCATGTGCGCGGGCTGGCAACCTTTTTGAAAAAATATCAGGTGCCTGTTTATAGCAGTGCTGCTACCTGGCGGGTGCTTTTGGCGAAGGACAGCAGCCTTGAACGGCAAAACTGCCGTATCATAGACAACAACCGCCTCCTGTGCGGTGATGTGGAGGTCGCAAGCTTCGCTATACCGCATGACGCGGTAGACCCACATGGCTATTGCTTTACCAGCCGCACTAGTGGAGCTAAATGTACTTATCTTACGGATGCCGGCTTTGTGACGGATACTATTCGTGAGGCCGTGGCGGGAAGCAGTGCCTTGGTTTTGGAGGCAAACCATGATGTAGAAATGCTTAAGAACGGACCCTATCCGCAGCAGCTGAAGCAGCGTATTTTGAGCACGCGCGGGCATTTATCCAATAACTCGGCAGGACATTTCCTGTCTGAGCTGAAGCAGCTGCCGGAGCGTGTCGTGCTGGCGCATCTTAGTGAGCATAATAATCTGCCACAACTGGCACAGGATACTGTGCAGGAAATTTTAGATAATAAGCACCGTCTGCAGGAAACGCAGCTTTTTGTAGCTGCGCAGGACAGAGTGGTGACTGACGGCCCGGTTATGATGGGCCTGAAATTAAAATAAGGAGAGGATACAGATGAAAAATAGTATCTGGAAAAAATCAGCTAATATTTTTGTCTGCGGTCTGTTGGGCGCAGCAATTTTAGTAGCAGGCTGCGGCGATAATAAAACCAGTGCAGCAGTAAAGGAAAAGCCGTCAACGGCAACCGAGCAGCAGCTGAGCTCTGCCCGCAATACGCCTATTGTGGCGGCTGCGAAAAAGGTTGGTCCTGCTGTCGTAGGTATCACGAACAAGGCATATGTGCGTGACTTCTTTAACCGCACGCAGCTTATGGAGCGCGGCACAGGTAGCGGCGTTATTTATGACAAGGCCGGCTATATTGCTACCAATAACCATGTTGTTGAAGGTGCCTCCGAAATTATCGTCAGTCTGCCTGACGGACGCACTGTCAAGGGCAAGGTGCTGGGTGCTGATGCCGTAACAGATTTGGCGGTAGTAAAGATTGATGCAGATAATTTGAGCGTTGCTACCTTTGGTGACAGCGATACCCTGCAGGTGGGTGAGCCTGCCATCGCTATCGGCAATCCGCTGGGACTGGAATTTCGCGGCAGTGTTACTGCAGGCGTAATCAGCGCCCTCAACCGTAGCATTGAGGTGGGTGAGCGCAAATTCAACCTGATTCAGACAGATGCGGCCATTAACCCCGGTAACAGTGGTGGTGCCTTGGTCAACGCTGACGGCGAGGTAGTGGGCATTAATAGTGCCAAGGTTGCTGTTAGCGGTGTAGAGGGTATCGGTTTTGCCATCCCTATTAACACTGCTAAGCCTATTTTGAAGGAGCTGGCAGATCGTGGTCGTGTGGCTCGTCCGTATCTGGGCGCGTCGCTGATGGATCAGGAAATCGCTAAACGCTATGGCTTTGAGATGAACCTGCATGGAGGCATCTTCCTGGTAAAGGTTGTACAGGGTAGTCCTGCAGCCAAGGCTGATATCCGTCCCGGCGATATAATTTTGAGCTTTAATGGTGCTAAGGTAAAAACTGCTGTTGAACTGCGCACCGCACTGGCTAAATGCAAGGTTGGCGAAAAGGTGGAGGTAACCATTATGCGCAACGGCCAGACCGAAAGCAGGACTGTTGTTTTGGAAGAGGTTCCGAAGGATTACGGTAATTGAAGATAACGATAGCCTGTGTGGGCAAAATTAAAGAAAAGTATTTGACTGCGGGCATTGAAGAGTTCAGCAAACGGCTGACGCCCTTTTGCAAGCTGGAAACGCTGACTATAAACGAGGAGCGTATGCCGGATGAACCATCTCCTGCTGCAAAGCAGCAGGTGCTGGAGCGTGAAACGCAGCGTTTGCTAGCTATCATTCCTGCTAATTCCTATGTCATATTACTGGACGTAATCGGTAAGCAGCTTTCCAGTCCAGAATTGGCGGCTAAGCTGGATGAGCTGGCACTGGCAGGAAAAAGCCACATTACCTTTGTGATTGGCGGCGCCTTTGGTTATACGGATGCCTTACGCAAGCGTGCAGATCTGGCGCTGAGCTTTTCGAAGATGACGTTTACGCACCAGATGATCCGCTTGCTGTTGATAGAGCAGATTTATCGTGCCTTTAAGATTAGCAGAGGCGAAAAATACCATTGGTAAATAAATAGTGTGAATAGCGAAAGCCTGCAGGCGTATGTACCTGCAGGCTTTTACTGTAGCTATTATTGTTATTTTAGTATTTCCGGGACGTCGCTTATATTATCTGCTAAAAGCTGGGCTCCATGCTGTTCTAAAAAGGAGCGGCCTCTAAAGCCCCAGCAGGCACCGATGCAGTCAATTCCTGCATTCTTTGCAGTCTCCAGGTCCGTATCAGAATCACCGACATATATAGTAGTGGCTGGCGTTGCCTCAAGCTTTTGCATTACGGCCAGTAGCATGTCGGGTGCAGGCTTTCTGGCAATGCCTGCACGTTCGCCGCAGGCAGCATCCAGGTAGCCTGCAAAATACTGTGTGGCCAGCGCCTGAACGCCGTAATCTGCTTTGTTGGAAACAATGGCAGTTTTGCAGCCTGCGTGGCGTAGATCCTCTAGCAGCTTTATTGTGCCTTCATAGGGACGGGTGCTGTCGGCGCAGTGGTCCTTGTAATAGGCATTGAAGCTGGCAAAGACTGCCTCCTGCGTACTTTGCTGCGTACCTGATGGTACAGCGCGCTCAATGAGCTTGCGGATACCATTGCCGATAAACTGGCGCACCTCGTCCGTGCTGCGCGTAGGCAATTGGTGCTGCGCCAGGGCGTGGTTGGTGGCGGCGGCTAGGTCATCCAGGGTGTTTAAGAGGGTGCCATCTAAGTCAAAAATTATTGTTTTATAATGCATAAGGCTTCTCCTTTGCTGTGGATTTTTCTCCTATCATTATAGCATAAACCGGCTTTATGCTATATAATAAGATTATCTTTATACTAGCGGAGGACAAAGCATGACTTATGATTATGCGCGCTTAGCTAAAATTAAGTGCTTTTTATTTGATATGGATGGAACAATAAATTTGGGTAATGAGCTGATACCTGGCATGGAGGGCTTTTTTGACAAGCTGAAGGCAGCAGGACGAGAATATTACCTGCTGACGAATAATTCTTCCCGCAGCCACGAGCATTATGTGAATAAGATGAATGGCTTGGGAGTGCCTGTTACACGTCAGAACATCCTGATTTCTTCGGATGCGTTGACGAACTGGATGCAGAAAAATAAACCGGGTGCGCGTCTGTTTGTGCTGGGTACGCCACAGCTCTTACAAACGATTGCAGACGCAGGCTTTGTGTTGACGCAGACCTTGGAGGAGGGTGCGGACTACGTCGTAGTAGGCTTTGACCAGACGCTTACCTATGACCGTCTGACGATTGCCTGCCGTCTGATTGATAAGGGCGTGCCTTATGTGGCAACACATCCTGATGTGCGCTGGCCGATAGAGGGTGGGGAGTTCATTCCCGATACAGGAGCGATGATAGAGCTGATAAAAACGGCTACAGGTAAAGCACCGCAGCTGATTTTTGGTAAGCCGTACCAATATATGGTGGATGTGGTTTTGGACAAAACAGGCTACAAAAAGGATGAAATCGCTATGGTGGGCGACAGGTTGGCAACTGATATCGCCTTTGGTCTGAACAATGACATTTTGTCGGTGATGGTGCTGACAGGTGAGGCATCTATGGAAGATGTAGAAAACGGTAGCATTAAGCCGGATATAATTTTGCCTCATGCCAAGGAAATTTTGCAGTATTTATAAGCTTTACAGGTTTAAAAGCAAGGAGCTGATATTATGGCCATATTAGAGCAGGAAACAGTTTTGACAGATGCAATCCGTCCAGTGCCGGCAAGTGAGCTTGAGCAGCGCTTGCAGGCCTTTCGCAGTTGGATGGATGTAGCGCACCCGGGCTGGGAGATGGCAGCAGTTAATCACAAGGTAGCGATGTATTATTTTACAGGCACCATGCAGGAGGGAGTGCTCCTCATCCGTCCGCAGGATGCTATCTTTTGGGTACGCCGCAGCTATGAGCGCGCTGTCAACGAATCACATTTCAGTGATATCCGTCCTATGCACAGCTTTCGTGAGGCAGCAGCCTTTTATGGCAATGCTCCTAAGACAATGTATGTAGAAACCAAAAAAGCAACGCTGGACTGGGCACGTATGCTGCACAAGTATTTTGCTTTTGAGGATACAGCAGGCTTTGATGATGTATTGCAGGAGCTGCGTCTGCGCAAGAGCAGCTATGAGCTGCAGCAGATGGAGCGCTCCGGTGCTATCCATGAAACAGTTTTGGATGTTGTTGCTCCTAAGCTGATTCACGGCGGCGTTAGCGAGGCACAGCTGGCGATAGAAATTTACAGCGAAATGGTGCAGCGTGGGTCACATGGTACGGCGCGCTTTAACCAGGCACTGGGCGAGGAGGCTGTTGGTTTGGCATCATTTGGTAAAAGCGGCTTGGTGCGCACCGGCTTTGACGGCCCTGGTGGTACCGATGGCACCTGTATTGCTGTGCAGTCTATAGGTAGCGCGTTCCGTAAGCTGCAAAACGGGCGGCTGGTGTATTTAGATATTCCCTGTGGCTTTGACGGTTATCATACTGATAAAACGGTAGTCTATTATTTTGGCGATCTTGCCAAGGATGAGCAAGGTGCGAGAATTAAGGAGGCGCAGCAGCGCTGCCTGGAGTTGGAGCAGGAGGTTGTGCAGCTGATGGCACCGGGTGTGCCTATCGAAGACCTGTATCTGCGCACCATGGCGAAGTTCGATAATATTTATGGCGACGCCTTTATGAACGGCGGCAAGTTTTTGGGTCACAGCATCGGTCTGGTGATGGATGAAGCTCCTGCTATTGCCAAAGGCTTTAAGCAGCTTTTAGAGCCTGGCATGACATTTGCTGTAGAGCCTAAAATCGCCTTGCCGGGACTGGGTATGGTAGGCACCGAAAACACCTATGTCATCACAGAGCGTGGAGCCCGCTCCCTGACGGGATGTTCGCACGGGCTGCGCGAGATAAAATAAGTTAGGTTTTACCGAGAGGAAAAAGGTAAACAAAACAGCTTGCTTTGCAAAATATTACAAGGTTGGTTTTGTTATGCTTACAAATGAAAAGATTTTAAATTCCCCTTTAGAGATTAATCACACCGTCTTGAAGCTTGTTGCCCTTATTGCGATGACTGTGGATCATATAGGTTACTTTATCCTGCCTGAGATAGTAGAGCTGCGCATTGTGGGCAGGTTGGCTTATCCTATCTTTGCTTATATGATTGTAGAGGGCTGCGAGCATACCAAAAATAAGCTACGTTACTTTTTGAACGTATTGGGTGTGGGCCTTGTGTGCTCGGCTGCCAACTTTTGGGC
>CAVAHH010000122.1:0-5896 GCA_963588395.1 bacterium | reverse complement strand
GCAAAGCGATATAAAATATAGCCATCGAGAGATTATGAGAGTGAAAAGCTGCCCTAGATAGTATGCCTAAAAGAAAATATTGGAGACTGAGTGATTTGAGTGTGTTTGAGCAGAGTCATTTGGTCTTTTTTTGCTTTTGTGAGAGTAGTTGGCGTGTGGAGCTTTTTGTATTAATTGAGATAGTAATTTTGAGAGAACAGAACAATTTAAAACAGAAAAACTGATTAAGGTGCCTGCCGCGTTGCAGGGTAAATTAGGGAAAGCAGTGCAAATCTGCTACGGTCACGCCACTGTGAAGCTTCTTGGAGAAATTTGAGAGGTCAAGTCAGATCGCAGCCTTGGTCATGTTATATATTTCTGCGAGAGACGGAGTGTATACGAGATATCTATGCCTAGATGTACTGTATCCTTTTCCGCCTGTAGCAGAAGAGGATATTTTTGTTTGCAGCGATGTCCGGAAATCACTGCACCAAGCATATCCGCACTTATAAAAAATTATTAAATCTTTATATGGATGAAAGGAGACTAATTAATTATGAGCGTTGAACTCTATGCGTTGTTTTCTTACGCATTTACCGCAGCAATTGCTCTGGTTATGATTGGTGCTGTCGTGCTGCTCAATAAGATTATGGGCGGCGATAATGATGAAGGAGGTATGGAATAACAATGGACGCAAATATCCTTGCACAATTATTCCCTGGCATTGCATCCTTTGCTGTACAAGATACCACGATTGCAATTGCTAGATTCGCACTTATTGTTTTTGGTTTTATCTTAGCTTATCTTGGTTTTAAACGTGTCCTCGAGCCGTTGATCATGGTTCCTATGGGCATTGGTATGATTTGTATCAACTGCGGCGTCCTCTTCTTGGACGGCGGCAAGCTTGGTACTCTGTTCTTAGATCCGTTGATTTCTGATCCTGCTAAATTGGTTGATATCATGCAGATTAACTTCCTGCAGCCGATTTACAACCTGACCTTCAGCAACAGCCTGGTTGCCTGCGTCGTATTTATGGGCGTTGGCGCTATGTGCGAGATTGGCTTCATCCTGGCTAACCCTTGGACCTCCATTATCATCGCAATCTTTGCTGAATGCGGTACCTTCGTTACCTTGGTGCTTGGTGTTCACCTTGGCCTGACTCCTCCGGAAGCAGCTGCAGTTGCTTCTATCGGCGGTGCTGATGGTCCGATGGTTCTGTTCACCTCCCTGATGCTGGCTCCGCACCTGTTCGTACCTATTTCCGTAATCGCTTACCTGTACCTGTCCTTGACCTATGCCGGTTATCCTTGGCTGGTTAAGCTGATGGTTCCGAAAGCTCTGCGTGGTAAAGATATCATGTACTATGCTCCCGAAGTTCCCAAAGCTAAGAAATTTATCTTCATCCTGGTTTGCTGCGCACTGCTGTGCCTGCTGCTGCCGATGGGCGCTCCGCTGATCATGTCCTTCTTCCTGGGCATGGCTATCAAGGAAGCCGAAATCGTACCGTACCAGGATTTGGTTGAAAATACACTGCTGTACATCGGCACCCTGATGCTGGGCCTGCTGCTTGGCACCCTGTGCGAAGCTTCCACCCTGCTTGACCCCAAGGTTGCTCCGTTGATCGTTTTAGGCGTACTTGCTCTGGCAGTATCCGGTGCAGTCGGCATTGTTGGCGGCTACGTAGTTTACTGGTTCAAGAAAGGCGACTTCAACCCGGTTGTTGGTATTTCCGGCGTATCCTGTGTACCGACCACTGCTAAGATTGCTCAGCATGCTGCTGAAGACGAGGATCCGTTCGCAGTTGTTATGCCTGTAGCTATGGGTGCTAACATCGGTGGTGTAATCGTTTCCGCTATTGCCTGCGGCGTATTCATCGCTACTATCGGCCTGGTTAAATAATTACCTATAAGTTTAGCTTACTATGAATATACAGCTTAAACACTTTGATGTATTGGAATCTACAAATGTTACTGCTGTAGCTGCTGCCAAGGATGGCGCGGCCGAAGGAACTGTCATTGTTGCGGATAGGCAGGAGGGCGGCCACGGTCGCATGCGCCGGGTGTGGAATTCCCCGCTTGGCGGACTGTGGTTCACCATTATCCTGCGGCCGCAAATCGACCCCCAATTTGTTGCCCAGGTTACTTTGCTGGCAGGGGTTGCGGTGGCCAAAGCATTGCGCAGACTGTATAATACAGATGGCGTAATGATTAAATGGCCCAACGACCTTTTGCTCAACGGCAAAAAAGTCTGCGGAATTCTCTCCGAGCTACAGCTTGATGAAAACGGTGCAATAGACTATGCTGTTGTAGGGATAGGTGTTAACGTGAACCTGAAGGAAGAGGACTTCCCAAAGGAGTTGGCAGCTACAGCTGCTTCGCTGAACGCTACTTTGCATAAGGCCTACAGTACGGGCGAGGTGCTAGATGCCATTATGGCAGATTTCGCCTGTCTGTATGATGCATGGCTTGCACAGGGTGCAGGTGTGGTGATGGTCGAATGGAAACGACTTAACTGCACGGTGGGCAAAAAAGTCCTGGTTAAGGATAATGACCAGGTGATATTTGTCGGCACAGTAATCGCTGTTGATGAACAGGGCGCGCTTATGGTGCGCAATGAGGATGGGATAGTCCAAAGCTTTAACTTTGGTGAAATAAGTATCCGCTAAAGGTTCGTACGATTGAGAGAGAAGGAGTGATCGAAATGGTGGCAGGTTCTGGACCCGGTTTTCTGGAAAACAGCGTTGTCAGCCCTGGTACTGCGGTAATGTTGCTGGCTATGACTCAGACTATTTATGATGAGGACATGGCAAAGCAGCTGGTGGCCAAAAAAGGCTTTAAGGCCGTGGTGACCGAGGTAGGTGGCAAGACCAGCTTCTATGATTTCAACGAGAGGATTAACAGAGCTGTAATCGGTGCCTGTTTAAATTCAGGTATCATCGAAAAAACGAGTAACGATATCCATGCAGTAATCCATGCTACGGAAGAGGCTAAAAAGGGTTTGTTAGTGAGTGTTAGCACAAGCGCGAGCCTGGCTATGAAAATAGCAGTAGCAAGGAATGAACACTGGATAGCAGTTGCCCTGTTTGGTAAGTCGGCACTGCATTATATGACCAACCATGAACGAGCAGGCTTGGGTATAATGCATATATAAGGTGCATATATTATCGGACGGGAAGCCCCTAAATAAAACTTCATAGTGGTGATTGAGAGAGCGAGTGCAGACGATCGGGTAAAGCGGTCGTCATCTTCCTCTCTCTTTTTTGTCCGATTTATTATATGAAGGTTTTCTTAATTCAGAAAGGAGAGACCGTAATGGAGTTCAAAAAAGTTACCCGCGAGTGGGACACTCTGAAAAAGGACGCTTTGGAGCGCGCAAAGAATGCTGCCCCGCTGGTCAAGGAAGGGAAAATCGTTGATGCCAAGGATACTGTTGCATTGTTGGAAGCAGTAATCAAACCTTTTGATAAGGTAAACATCGAAGGCAACAACCAAAAGCAAGCTGACTTCCTGGCAAAATGCCTGTGTCAGGTTGACCCTGCCAAAATTCATGATCTGCACATGGTTCAATCCGTGTTGACTCTTCCTGAACATCTGGATGTATTTGAAAAAGGTATCGCTAAAAAGCTGGATATGTCCTTCTCTGGTCCGCAGGCTGGCCGTATTGCCCAATTCCTGCAGGAAGGCAAATTGGAGCTTGGCGCTATCCATACTTACCTTGAATTGTATGGCCGTTATTTCCTGGATCTGACTCCGCGTGTTGCCTTGGTTGCAGCTACTATGGCTGATAAGGAAGGCAACCTGTTCACCGGCTTCAGCACCGAGGATACTCCGGCTATCGTAGAAGCTACTAAATTCCGTCAGGGCATTGTTATCGCACAGGTTAACGAAATCGTTGACAAGCTGCCCCGCGTAGATATCCCGGCTGACTGGGTTGACTATGTAATCCAATCTCCGAAACCGTTCTATATTGAGCCTCTGTTCACCCGTGACCCTGCTTTGATTACCGATGCACAGGTATTGAAGGGCATGATGGCAATCAAAGGTATTTACGGTGAATATCAGGTTGAATCCATGAACCATGGCATCGGCTTTGATACCGCTGCTATCGAGCTCTTGCTGCCGACCTACGGCGAAGAACTTGGCCTGAGAGGCAAGATCTGCAAGAACTTCATCCTGAACCCGCATCCGTCCCTGATTCCGGCTATCGAAACCGGCTGGGTAGAATCCGTTCACTGCTTCGGCGGCGAGCTGGGCATGGAAGACTATGTAGCTGCCCGCAGCGACATCTTCTTCGTTGGTCCGGACGGCAGCATGCGTTCTAACCGCGCATTCAGCCAGACCGCTGGTCACTATGCAATTGATATGTTCATCGGCGGTACACTGCAAATCGACCCGTATGGCAACAGCTCCACTGCTACTGCTAACCGTGTTGCAGGCTTCGGTGGTGCTCCGAACATGGGCTGCGACCCGAAGGGCCGTCGTCATTCCTCCGGCGCATGGCTCAAATGCGGCGAAGAATACGCACTCAACAAAGAGCTGTGGGGACCTGTACGCCGCGGCAAACGCCTTGTTGTACAATTGGCAGAAACCTTCCGCGAAAAACTGGCTCCTGGCTTCGTAGAAGAGCTGGATGCTTTCAAGCTGGCTAAGAATGCTAACCTGGCAATCGAGCCTGTAATGATCTACGGCGATGACCTGACCCATATCATTACTGAAGAAGGTATCGCTTACCTGCCGAAGTGCCGCAACATGGAAGAGCGCACTGCTGCTATCCGTGGTATCGCAGGCTTCACCGAAGTAGGTATGAAGGCCGATCCGAAAGAAACCAAACGTCTGCGTGAGCTTGGCATCATCAAGACCCCGCAGGATCTGGGTATCGATATGAGCAGAGCTAACCGCTCCATGCTGGCTGCTAAGAATGTACATGACCTGGTTGAATGGTCCGGTGGCTTGTACAATCCGCCTGCTAAATTCAGAAACTGGTAATAGGAGGAGCACAAAATGGCATTACAAAATCTGGAATTTGAGTTTGAATCTGAAAATACCCAAACCATTAACCCGGAATGGTCCCATATGGGCGTAACCGGCAGCGGCGATTTGGAAGTTATGTTCACCAAAGCTGACCTTGGCGGCAAAGTAAAAGCAAAGGTTTGCACTCCGGTAGTTGGCTTTGACGCTGTTTGGGAAAAAATGCTGGGTAAATTCGTTAATGATACCGGCGTAGGCAACATCGTTATCGAGATCAACGATGATAATGCTACTCCTATCGTAGTATACATGAGATTGCGCCAGGCTCTGGCAGAAGCAACCGCAAAGGAGGCTGAATAAGATGAAAAGTTGGAACGAGCTGGAACAAAGCAGCTTCTTTGATGCTAATGCCCGTGAGCGTGCAGTAGGCATGTGCGATAAAGGCACCTTTACTGAACTCCTCGGTCCTGATGACCGTTTTGAAAGCCCGCATCTGCCTGTATTGGGCACTGCAGTAGAATTTGATGACGGCACCGTTACCGGTGTTGGCCTGATTGGCAAGCATCCTGTATTCGTTGTATCCATGGAAGGCAAATTCATCGGCGGCGCTATCGGCGAAGTTAACGGTGCAAAAATGGTTAACACCCTGCGTCTGGCTTTGAAGGCTGCTAAGGACATCAAAGCTGCTCATCCGGATGAATATGCTGCCCGCCGTCCGCTGGTTGCTATCTCCTTTGAAACCGGTGGTGTGCGTCTGCACGAAGCAAATGCAGGCCTGCTGGCACATGCTGAGGTTATGGATGCTATCCAAGACTGCCGCCGCATTCTCCCGATCGTTGCAGTAGTTGGCTCTAAGGTTGGCTGCTTTGGCGGTATGGGCTTCGTTGCTGCTGCTACCGACGTAATCGTTATGAACGAAGAAGGCCGTATCGGCCTGACCGGTCCTGAAG
>CAVAHH010000121.1:0-5940 GCA_963588395.1 bacterium | reverse complement strand
GTGCAGTAGTGTGTGGGTACATAGAAGCATTTAATATTATTTTAGCATATACAGTGACTCGTATTTTGACAATGCTATATAGTCTTTGTTTTATTCCCGAGGTTGTAATGGCACCAGTTCATTTTACACTAGGTGTTTGGAAGGAATTCAAGGTTAATTTTAGCGTAGGCTTTCCTATTACATTGAGTGATGTTTGTTCAATTTTACTTATAGGTATTATACGTTTGGGTATTTCTAATGTTTGGAATATTTCGGCTTTTGCAAAAACATCCCTAGCCTTAAGTTTTACTTTTTTCTTTTTAACTTTTGTTTCTTCGGCAAGCGTAGTGCTTTTGCCAGCTTTAAAAGAAATACAAACTAAAAGGGCGGATGAGTTGTATATTCATTTAAACTATCTGCTTTCTGGTCTGCTGCTCGCTATATTGATAGGATATTTTCCTTTGAAAGAAATGATAGCCTTGTGGCTACCGAAATATATAGATGGATTGGGTTATATGGGAGTTTTATTCCCTGCTCTGTATTTTGAATCTAAATTTAATCTGCTAACAACAACTTATTTAAAAAAGATGCTAAAAACAAAAGAGATTTTTATTGTTAATTTGTTTGTTACGGCTGTAAGCGGTGCAGGCTGTCTTTTATTTTGTTATTATTTAAAGAATTTGACTTTATCGATTTCTCTTATTACGTTGATTCTTGGTATAAGATGTTTTGTTGCGGAGTACATTTTAGGAATATTTCTCCATCTTCGTAGAGTTATACTGAAAGAATATTTGATATCTGTGCTTGTAATTGGTGTTTTCGAATATATCGTAATGTTTCAGGATAGTTATTGGTCTATTATAGAATATGGCGTGGTTCTGATTGTATATTGGGTGTTGTCTAGAAAAAATATACAGCAGGCATGGCATCAGGTTAAACAGGTTATAACTATATGACAAAAGGAGTTTTTTATGGAAAAAATATGGAGAGATAGATTTTTTTTTGCTTTGTGTATAGCACTGCCGTTCTTGTTTATTCCAAAATTTTTTCAGCAACCATTTATTGGAGGACCAATAGGAACCATGCTACTTGTGTATCCGCTTCTAGCGTTTTATGCTTATACACTATATAGTTGGAAGCATGGTAGTTTTTCGTTTTATTCTTACAACAAGTTTTTACTATTCATAGGGATATACGCAATAGTTCTTTTGTTATCGTTGATGTATGGACTTTACAATTATCCTTACTATGATCTTATTCTTAACGGACCATCAGGACAAATCGAAAAGTTTGGGAAAGTATCTAGCATGCTTCGTGAATACGGATTTTTACTGAATGATGAATTACTGTTAGTTGGATGGATGATAGCAAGGCGCTTAAAGAATATATTTTTTGAGTGCTTTTATATGTTTTTTTGTACTTATCTCATCTATTGCTGGTACAGAAAAGATCCTGTACAGTCAAGTATTCTTTTTGAGAAAGCAATTAACTGTATAACTGTCATTATTATTTTATATTCTACTTTTGAAATAGCGTATTTTTTTAGCGTGTCATTGGCAAAGGATGTATTGCTTTTTACTAATCCTATATTACATGCAATTAGTGAAAATTGGGGCTGGTGGCCGCCTCTTCTTTGGCCAGAATTTCGTGTGCGTTCGGTTTTTCCTGAGCCATCTCAGTTCGGCATGTATGGTGCTGCAATAATTCCTTTCCTTTGGGCGCGTATGATTTATGGAAAACAAATAATAAAGAATTTTACTTTTGGGACAATACTTATGATATTGTTGTTTCTTAGTGTATCGAAAACTTCAACATGGTTGTTGTTAGGAGAGATAGCTTTGTTTGGGTGTTTAATTGCTTTCACGAAAAGATGGATAGCAGTTAAACGGTTTTTGTTGGTTTTATTATGTTTGGGAATTGCCTTTTTTACTAGCTCATGGTGTATTTCAGAGTACCCTTCAGTTGCAAATAAACAGATTCATACTAAAGTATCAGAATCTATCAGTGAAGTAGTTAATGAAAGGTCTGGAAGTAACGCAGCACGATTTGCTATAATAAAAAGTGATTTGCGTATATGGCAAGATCATTGGCTCGTTGGTGTAGGTAGTGGTATGAAAGCAGCTTATGTTCCAGTATATCTGACAAAAGAAGAAGCTTCTGTACCGGAAGTGAAGATGTGGGTAGGTTTACAAAACCAAAATGGAGTATTGAAAACGCCAATCGGTTGCATTTCTGAGTATACAAATCGTTTGGCTGAGACAGGAATTTTGGGAATCATAATATATCTATTGCCTGTTTTGTGTTTGATGGTTATGTTGGTGAAAAGGCGGCTGTTAATTTATAATGATGCAATGTTACAATTAAGACTTTTACCGATATTAACTGCCATTATTGGAGTATTGGCTTCTGGATTTAGCGGTATGATTACAACATTTCATTCGCTTTGGATATTATTAGGAATGGGTTATGCTTATGTATTATCTCGAAAGTAGAAGATAGCAATCTTAACAATTATTTTGTTAATTACTCAATACTAATATTAAAGATGTCAATATTAATTATTTTCAAACATTATAGATATCGAAAGAGGATTGATTGTTATGAGAGTTTTAGTTAACAGCGTGTTGCTCGACAGCTGGTATGTGCGCAACTGGAGCGTGTAGATTGATATCGTGATGCTGTTTAAAACGTTTGCCGTAGTTCTGGCAAGAAAGGGTGCGTATTGATGCAATATGATTATTTGGTTGGATGCAGCGGTCTGGCTGCTGTAGTTTTGGCGCAATATGCTGAGGTTGGTAGAACTGCATGAGTTATAGTGCTTCATTTCGCAATATCGCGGTTATAATTTTAAATTACAATACCCCGACCATGACGCTAAAGGCTGTGCAGCACCTGTTCCTAATGACTGCGCATGGAGATTGCCGACACTTCGTCAACTATTAATGTTTTCTACCTTGCTAGGTTATATTTTCCACGGGATTTGTAAATTGCTTGGTATATGTTATAATGTGTATGATGCCTATTAACCTAATCACTATCAAAATAAAGCTATTGCTTATGTTGAAGTTGTGCAGGGTTGCTTTTTTATGTGCAAGCTAACTACAATGCTAAATATTGGTATGTTAGATGATGCTACCTTTCTCTACTATGAAGAAAATATTTTGGGAGCCAAAATACAGGCACAACATATACGTAACGCAGTGCTGGTTGGTCGCTATCTTCAACATAACCATCAAGAAAAAGATAAAAGCTTATTGAAGGCAGATAACAAGATTTTTCATATGACCTGTCTGCATAATTCCCGCAAACATTATATTAAGCAATATCTACAATGTAGCTTTGTGCTTAAAAAGCTGCTGCTAGGTATTCTTGATATTGATTTTGAGATAAGAAAGCTAGGAGTGAAGCTCCTATTGAAAAACTAGTAATCGAGGTGCAATTATGAAGGGTATTATTCTTGCCGGAGGCTCCGGCACCCGCTTATATCCTATAACGATGGTAACCAGCAAGCAGCTGCTACCGATTTATGACAAGCCGATGATTTTCTATCCCTTGTCCACGTTGATGCTGGCAGGGATCAGGGATATTTTGATTATTTCTACCCCGCAGGATCTGCCTAATTTTGAGCGTTTGTTGGGCGATGGCAGTAAGTACGGCATGCGCCTTAGCTACAAGGTGCAGCCTTCTCCCGATGGTTTGGCGCAGGCCTTTATTTTGGGTGAGGAATTCATTGACGGCGACAGGTGTGCCATGATTTTGGGCGATAACATTTTTTATGGCGCAGGTATGACGCAACACCTGAAGGCAGCAGTTGCCAACACAAGCGGTGCTACTGTATTCGGCTATTACGTCAATGACCCCGAGCGCTTCGGCGTGGTAGAATTTGATGCGTCCGGTAAGGCTATCAGCCTGGAGGAAAAGCCGCTACAGCCAAAGAGCAATTACGCAGTAACAGGTCTGTACTTTTACGATGAAAAGGTTTGCGAATATGCTAAGAGCCTGCAGCCATCGGCCCGCGGTGAGCTGGAAATTACCGATTTGAACAAAATTTACCTGCAGCAGGATAAGCTTTCGGTAGTAACTTTGGGACGTGGCTACGCCTGGTTAGACACCGGCACGGTTGCCAGCTTGAACGAGGCAGCAGAGTTTGTTAAGGCCGTGCAGGAAAATGCAGGAATCCCTATTGCCATTCTGGAAGAGATTTCGTATCAAAATGGCTGGATTAACAGGGAGCAGCTTTTGGAGGCTGCCAAGATGTATGGCAAATCGCCTTATGGTCAATACCTGCAAAGGGTGGCAGATGGCAGGATTCAATACTAAGGAAGTGCGTTAAATGAAGTTTGAAAAGACAAAGCTTGATGGCGTAGTTATTATTACCCCGGATGTTTTTGGTGACCATAGGGGCTTTTTTATGGAAAGCTGGAGTGAGCGCAAAATGGAGGAGGCAGGCCTGCACTATAGCTTTGTGCAGGACAACCATTCCATGAGCAGTGTGCGAGGCACGCTACGCGGTATACATTTTCAAAAGGGCGACAAGGCGCAGGCCAAGCTGGTGCGTTGCGTGCGCGGCGCAGTGCTGGACGTGGCAGTGGATTTGCGTCATGCTTCACCAACCTATAAGCAATGGGTGGCGGTGGAGCTGAGTGCTGAAAACAAAAAGCAGCTTTTGATTCCCCGTGGCTTTGGCCATGGTTTTGTGACACTGACGGATGAGGTGGAATTTTTGTACAAGGCAGATAACTACTATGCTCCCGAGGCCGACGGCGGCATCCGCTGGAATGACCCGGAAATCGGTGTTGACTGGGGCGTAGAAAAGCCTATACTTTCGGCAAAGGATGAAAAGAACCCGTTTTTGAAGGATTTAGGAGAAGTGTTTTAATTAGGCTGAGGTGAAGCTTGTTATGAAGGTTTTAGTTACCGGCGTCGGCGGGCAGCTGGGATACGACGTAATGCGTGAGCTGCATAAGCGTGGTATTGACTACTGCGGTGCCGACAGGGCAGAGTTTGATATTACAGATTATACTGCAACGCATAAATTTATTGCAGCTTACGCGCCTGATGCTGTGATTCATTGCAGCGCCTATACCGCAGTGGATAAGGCTGAGGATGAGCCTGAGCTGTGCAGGGCGGTTAATGCAGGTGGCGCCGAAAATATCGCCAGGGTGTGCCAGGAAATTGGTGCAAAAATGCTGTACATCAGTACAGATTACGTTTTCCCGGGAAATGGCGAGGAGTTTTATAACGTGGACGATATCACCGGCCCGCAAAATGTGTACGGACAGACCAAGCTGGAGGGCGAGCTGGCGGTACAAAAGCTGTTACAAAAATATTTTATTGTGCGTATTTCGTGGGTGTTTGGCATAAACGGCAACAACTTTATTAAGACCATGCTGCGCCTGGCCGAAACACATAAGGAGCTGGGAGTTGTGGCTGACCAGATTGGCAGTCCCACATATACTGCGGACTTGGCAGTTTTGCTGGTGAACATGGTGCAGACGGATAAATATGGCATCTACCATGCGACTAACGAGGGCGTTTGCAGCTGGGCCAATTTTGCCGAGAAGATTTTTGCTGCTGTCGGCGTAGAGGTGAAGGTGAACCATATAACTAGTGAAGCCTATCCTACCAAGGCCAAGCGCCCCAAAAACAGCAGGCTGAGCAAGGCAAAGCTGCTTGAGCAGGGCTTTGAGCTGTTGCCAGGCTGGCAGGACGCGGTGGAGCGTTATGTTAAGGAATTGAGGAGTTAGTATGCAGCCTTTAGTGAGCGTGGTTGTCCCTGTTTATAATGTCGAAAAATATTTGGACAGATGCATCTCTAGTATCATTGGTCAGTCTTATAAAAATTTGCAGGTAATTCTCGTTGATGACGGTAGTACTGATACATCTTCTCAAATATGTGATAAATATGCCGCTGTTGATGAACGGTTAGCTGTTTATCACAACAGCAATCATGGGCCGAGC
>CAVAHH010000120.1:0-6102 GCA_963588395.1 bacterium | reverse complement strand
GCACCTTTATGGTGGAGATGAACGAAGTGGCCCAGATCTTGAAATATGCCACTAAAAACAGCCTGATTATTTTGGACGAGGTGGGACGCGGCACGAGTACCTTTGACGGCATGAGTATCGCGCACGCCGTTATGGAATATATTCACGATAAGATTAAGGCCAAAACGCTTTTTGCAACGCACTACCATCAGCTGATTGCTTTGGAAAATGTGCTTAGCGGTGTAAAAAATTATTCTGTAGCTGTCAAGGAGCGCGGTAAGGACATTGTCTTTTTGCGGCGCATAGTTCCTGGCGGTACGGACCGCAGCTATGGCGTGCACGTGGCACGTCTGGCAGGCTTGCCTAAAAAGGTTTTGGAACGAGCTGACGAGCTGCTGCGTGAATATGATGACGGCAATGGCCAGGTGCAGCCTGTGACTATGGCGGCAGAACCGACAGATATGATGGGGTCGCTTTTCACCAGTAGCCTGGCGCAAGAGCTTTTGCAGCTGGACGTAATGAGCATGACGCCGATTGAGGCGATGAGTACACTCTATAAATTGCAGGATGAGGCAAGAAAGGAGCTGGGTAAATAATGGCAGATGAACATACCGTGCAGCTTTTGGACACCAATACGGCCAACCAGATTGCAGCTGGCGAGGTTGTAGAAAAGCCTGCCTCCGTAGTAAAGGAGCTGGTGGAAAACGCCCTGGACGCCGGTGCGGATAAAATAGAAGTGACGATTTTTGCCGGTGGCACAGAATATATCCGCGTTGTGGATAACGGCTGCGGTATGAGCGAGGCCAACGCCAAGATGGCGGTTTTGCGTCATGCTACCAGCAAAATTACTAAGGCGGATGACCTGCTTAGCCTGCACACGCTGGGCTTTCGCGGAGAGGCTTTGCCGAGTATTGCGTCTGTATCTAATTTTACCCTGCTCACCCGTCCTGCTGACGAGGAGTTTGCTACCTCAGTGCGCATTGACGGCGGCGAAAGCACCGAAGTGAGCCAGACAGGTGGCAGCGCAGGCACTACCGTTATTGTAGAAAACCTGTTCTTTAACGTTCCTGCCCGCCGCAAGTTTTTGAAAACAGTGAGTACCGAGGGACGTTATATCAGCGAGCTACTGACGAAGCTGGCGTTGTCGCGTCCTGACGTGCGTTTTAAGCTGGTGCACAACGATAAGGAAGTGTTGAGCACGCCTGGAGATGGCGAGCTGGCGCATGCCATTCGTGCGCTGTATGGTAAAAGTGTGGCCGAAAATTTGCTGCAGGTGTCGCTGCCTGACCCCAAGGTGCAGATTACAGGCTTCATCGGCAGGCCGACGCTGCTCAAGGGCACGCGTCAGTGGCAGACGTTTTTCGTCAATGGCCGCAGCATTGGCAGTAAGATGCTGGCCAAGGCGATTGACCATGCCTATCAATCGCAGATACCAAAGAGCGGCTTTCCCTTTGCGGTGCTCAATATAACGGTAGATACGGCCAGTGTGGATGTGAACGTGCATCCGCAAAAAAGTGAAATCAAATTTAGTGATGACAGCTTGATCTATAAGGCTATGTATAAGGCACTGACGGATGCCCTGACAAGGCCGATGAGCGCGCAAAAAACGCAGGTGGAGCTGCTGCCTGATTCGGAGCTGAACGTGTTTGTAAAGCCGCAGCCAGCTGCAGCTCAGGCCGGGCCGCAACTGGCACCGCAGTTGCCGCAGCAGAAAATGAGCTTTGCCGCACCTGTGCAGCCGGTGTTTAAAGGTGCGCCTGAGCCTATCTTTAAAACGCCACAGCAAACAGCAGAGCCGCCGCAGCTGCAGGTAGCAGAAGCTGAAAAGACGCAGGCAGAGCAGCAGACGATGTGGCAGATGCCAAAGTCTTTGGCAGGGGGAGAGGCGGCCGATATTCCCTACAGCCGTGGCCGCCAGGAAACAGTGCTGGCAGTGCATGAGGCACGCAGTGAATTTACTGACGAAAAAAAGGAGCAGGCAAGCGCGACGGAGCAGACAGGCAGGGAGACCATAGCCTTTACGGATACCGATAGCGGCATAGATACCATCTGGCCAATCGGTCAGGTGGACAAAACCTTTATCATCGCCCAGAGCGAAACGTCGCTGTATTTGATTGACCAGCACGCCGCTCATGAGCGTATTTTGTATGATAAGCTGGTGGCTTCACATGAGCAGATACCCTCACAGCAGCTTTTGCTGCCATTGTACGTGGACTTACGCACGGAAGAGATTGATGAGATAGAGGAGCATCGGGAGGAGTTCTTGGCCTTGGGCGTGGATGCGGCCAGAGCAGGTGAAACGCTTTTGCGCGTCAGCAGTCTGCCTGCTGATATCAAAGCAGATGCGGCTGAGGACTTTATTAACGCTATCAGTAAGATGCTGGGAGAGCTACGCAGCGTAAGCGGCAGCGACCTGCGGCAGGAGGTGCTGCATATGACGGCGTGTAAGGCAGCGATTAAGGCAGGACAGCTGCTGAATATGCGACAGATGCGTCAGCTGATTATTGATTTGTGCAATACGACGCATCCCTTTACCTGTCCGCACGGACGTCCCTGCATGATAGAAATCGACAGTGACCAGCTGTATAAAATGTTTAAGAGGACAGGCTTTTGATGCTGCAGGGAAAAATTGCTGTTACCACGGCCCGCAATGCCACAGGTAGCGCCGCTGTTTCTCAGGCACGCGACTGGGCGCGGCAGCTGGGGGCAGAATATATCGAACGTCCGCACAACGCGGGCGTGCCTGAGCTTTTGAAGCGTTACGGACTGGATGCGCTCGTGGTGGGTGAAAGTGACGGCCCGCGTATTCACAGCGTAGCAGGTAGTTTTGCCTATCATCCGGGTATGGCGGTGCTGCGTCTGCAGCAGCTTAAGCGTGGGGCGACAGAGCATCTTTTGCAGGCCTTAGGCCTCGAGCCAGGCTGCAGGGTGCTGGATGCGACGCTGGGACTAGCTGCAGACGCAGCTATCAGCTCCTACATAGTTGGCGATAGTGGTACAGTTGTAGGCCTGGAGGCCTCACCGCTTTTGCATTTTGCTGTGAGCTGGGGACTGGCGCATTACGTGGCAGCGGATGCTGATCTTACGGCAGCACTGCGCCGCGTGCAGCCTGTGCAGGCAGTGGCGGCGGATTATTTGGCGCAGTGCGCGGCAGGCAGCTTTGACGTTATCTACTTTGACCCCATGTTCCGCCATCCGGTGCAGGGAGCAAAGGGCATGGAGGCTTTGCGGCCGCTGTCTTATGAGGCACCGCTGGATGCACGGACGCTAAAGCTGGCGTTAGCCGTCAGTCCACGCGTGGTCATCAAGGAGCGCAGCGAATATATTTTGCGCAGCTTTGGCTGCACAGAATTCGTTGGCGGCAAATACAGCAGGGTGAAGTACGGTATAATATATAGATAACTATTACAGGAGTTGGCATGAAGCAGAAACCAAAGGTGCTCGTAATCCTGGGACCGACGGCCACCGGAAAAAGCCATTGCGCGATAGAAATTGCCAAGAGGTTTAATGGTGAGATCATCTCGGGGGATTCGATGCTTGTATATAAAAATATGAATATAGGAACGGCCAAGCCTAGGGCAGAGGAGCTGGCAACTGCACCACATCATCTGGTGGATATTCTGCCGCCGGATGCAGCCTTTAGCGTGGTGGATTTTAAGGAGCAGGCCGCGCGCTTGATTTTAGAAATCAACGCACGGGGGAAGCTGCCTATCATCGCCGGTGGTACGGGCCTTTATATCAAGGCATTGCTCGAGGATTATGCCTTTAACAGCGTGAGTGCGTCTAGCGAGCTGCGCCAAAGCCTGGAGCGTGAAGCAGAAGAAATGGGAGCACTTGCACTACACGCACGCCTGGCGCAGCTGGCGCCGCAGGAGGCAGAGCGTATTCACCCCAATAACGTGCGCCGCGTTATCCGTGCGCTGGAATCGGCGCTGCAGGGCGAGGCGGTGAACCAATATACTGCCGCTGAAAGTCCTTATGATGCCGTTGTCATCGGCCTTACGATGGAGCGGCAGGCGTTATATGAACGCATCAACCGCCGTGTGGATTTGATGCTGGCGGCAGGGCTTGAGCAGGAGGTGCGTGCGCTTTTGGCGCAGGGTGTGAGTGCGGACTGCCAATCTATGCAGAGCATCGGCTATAGGCAGATGGTGTGGTACATTAATGGCGGTATGGATTATAATGCTGCTGTAGACAAGCTGAAGCAGGCGACGCGTAACTTTGCTAAGCGTCAGATAACCTGGTACAAAAAAATGCCCTACATCCACTGGCTGCAGTTGGATGACGAACCTGATTACGGCAAGGCGGTGGCGGCAATTGCCAAAATACTTGTAGAAAGTGGCTTTTCGGTGTAAAATATATATAAAGAGGGGTGTGGGCACGCTATGCCCGCAGTCTGTTAGATAACGAAACGGTTAGGAGGGGCTTTTGATGATTACATCTGCAAAACCCGCAATGAATTTACAAGACAGCTTTTTGAACCATGTGCGCAAGGAAAATCTTGGCGTCATCATCTATCTGATGAATGGCTTCCAGATCCGTGGCCTGGTGCGTGGGTTTGACAATTTTACTGTGATTATTGAAAATGAGGGCAAGCAGCAGCTCGTATATAAGCATGCGATTTCTACTATCGCTCCGGCTAGTAACATTACGATTATGCAGCCTGAAAAAAGAGAGCAATAAGATAATGGCTTGATGGGAAAACAGCGCGGTAGCGTTGTTTTTCTTTATGAAAGAGCTTTTAAGGCCTGGGGAGAATGTGTAAATGTTTGACTATCTGGCATTATTTCATGAATATCTGCTGGTGGAGCTGGGTCTTGCTAAAAACACACAGCTTGCATATCTGCGGGACCTGCGCCTTTTAATGCAGAGCCTACAGCTAAAGAGTGAGGAGGAGCTTTTAGGCGTGACACGCCAGCAGCTTTTGGCCTATATGGTGCAGCTTAAGCAGGCGGGACGTACAGCCTCTACTGTAGCACGCAAGCTGGCGTCCATAAAAGCCTTCTACCGCTTTTTAGCGGCCGAACGCTATATCAACCGCAATCCGGCCGAGGTGCTGGAGGCTGCCAGCCGCGGTCTGCATCTACCTAAGGTGCTTAGCATACAAGAGGTGGACAGGCTGCTGGACGAGCCTAATCTGGGTACGCTGGATGGTTACCGGGATAAGACGATGCTGGAGATGCTTTATGCTACAGGTATGCGGGTGTCGGAGCTGGTGCATGTGCCGGTGCAGAGCGTGGATTTAAAGATGCAATATGTCATCGTCATGGGTAAGGGCTCCAAGGAGCGCATGCTGCCCTTGGGACGCACAGCGCTGCGGTATCTGGAGCATTATCTTGAGGTGGTGCGTCCGCAGCTTTTGCATGGCAGGAAGGACGCGGTGAAGGAGCTTTTCGTGACAGGCTGGGGCGGTCCCATGACGCGTGAGCGTTTTTACGAAATTATTGTGGATTACGGTAGGCGCGCTGGTATAAGTAAGCGCGTTACCCCACATATGCTGCGGCATTCCTTTGCAACGCATCTTTTGAATAATGGCACGGATTTGCGTGTGGTGCAGGAGCTTTTGGGGCATGCAGATATTTCGACAACGCAGATATATACCCATCTTGATGTAGAACGGCTGCGTGAGGTGTACGATAAGGCGCATCCACGGGCGTAGAGAAGGAGAACTTCTTATGACAAGACGAGCTAGGAAAAAAGCATCCGGTAGCAAGTACGCCGTACTGATATTGGTGGCAGTGATTGCTGTGCTGGCCATCGCCGGCGGTCTGTTTTATGCCAACAGTCACAGCCAGAAGGATGTTTTGGATAACGACAAGGGCGAGGAGCAAAAAACCGTGAGTCTTTTGGACGAATCGGTGGAGGCGCAGCGCCTTGTTGATAATATTTTGCTGCAAAAAAACAATTGGCAGCTTATTGAGAATGAACATGCTAAAAAAGATGTCGAGGTAGAGGAATCCGGCGCTATGGTGCAGATTAACCAGCGTGAGCTGGCAGTAGGAGTTCCTTCTACCACCAGCCTGACCGGTGCAGGCTCCTGGCTGCAGGAAAAGGTGGAGGCTGCGGGTTTGGCCTACATCAGTGGCAAGCCTGCCAAGTATAAAAAATGGGATGCCTATAAGG
>CAVAHH010000119.1:0-6155 GCA_963588395.1 bacterium | reverse complement strand
GCCAAGGTTGATGCCCAAATTGCCGCAGGCGAAGCAATCGCACCGCTGGCAGGTATCCCTGGCGCAATTAAAGATAATATTTCTACTAAAGGTCTGCGCACTACCTGCTCCTCCAAAATGCTGGGTGAGTTCATTCCTGTTTATGATGCACACGTAATCAAAAATCTGCGTGCTGACGAAACTATTTTCCTGGGCAAGACCAATATGGACGAATTCGCTATGGGCTCTACCACCAAGACCTCTTATTTTGGTGCTACCCATAATCCCTGGAACTTGGATCGCGTTCCCGGCGGCTCATCCGGCGGCAGTGCTGCTGCTATCGCTGCGGGCGAAGCTATCTGGACCCTGGGCTCTGATACCGGCGGATCTATCCGTCAGCCTGCCTCCTTTAACGGCTGCGTTGGTATTAAACCCACCTATGGCCGTGTTTCCCGTTATGGCTGCGTAGCATTTGCTTCTTCCCTGGATCAGATCGGACCTATTACCAAGGACGTAACTGACGCTGCCCTGGTGCTCAACACCATCTGCGGTAAGGATGAGATGGATTCTACCTCCCTGGATGTAGAGGTTCCTGATTTCACTAAAGCACTTGTTGCTGACGTTAAGGGTTTGCGCATCGGTCTGCCTAAGGAATACTTCGGCGAGGGTGTTGACGCTAAGGTTAAGGCCGAAATCATGAAGGCTGTAGAAAAATACAAAGAGCTGGGTGCCGAAATCGTAGAGGTTTCGCTGCCGCATACCGAATATGCAGTAATCACCTATTACATCATCGCTCCGGCCGAGGCTTCTGCTAACCTGGCACGCTTTGATGGCGTGCGCTATGGCTACCGCAATGTAGAAGCAACCTCCGCTCCCGAAATGACCACCATGAGCCGTACCGAAGGCTTTGGGCAGGAGGTTCGCCGCCGCATTATGCTGGGTACCTACGTATTGAGCAGCGGTTACTATGATGCATATTATAATAAGGCTATGCAGGTGCGTACCCTCATCCGTCGCGATTTTGAAGCTGCCTTTGAAAAATGCGACGTGCTGCTGACCCCGACCTCTCCTGTTCCTGCTTATGGCATCAATGATCAGATGGATCCGCTGACCATGTACATGCTTGACGTAACCACTATTCCTGTAAATATGGCAGGCCTGCCTGGTATTTCCATCCCCTGCGGTTTTGCAGATGATGGCATGCCTATCGGTATGCAGCTGATTGGCAAGGTTCTGGATGAAGCAACTATTCTGCGTGCTGCTTATACCTTTGAACAAGCAACCGAATATCATAAAGTATTCGCACCGCTGGGAGGTAACAAATAATGACTAAATATATTACCGTTATCGGTCTGGAAGTTCATGCCGAGCTGAAAACCAAAACTAAAGCCTTTTGCAGCTGCTCCACTGCCTTTGGTAGCGAGCCTAACACCCATGTCTGCCCTGTCTGCCTGGGTATGCCCGGTGCACTGCCCGTGCTCAACAAGCGCGTTGTTGACTTCGCTATCAAGGCTGGTTTGGCACTGAATTGCGACATTCAAAAGTTCAATAAATTTGACCGTAAAAACTATTTTTATCCTGACCTGTCCAAAAACTATCAGATTTCCCAATTTGATAAGCCGATCTGCCTGGGCGGTCATATTGACATTAAGCTTTCAAGTGGCGAGGGCAAGCGCATTGGTATTACCCGTATCCATATGGAAGAGGATGCAGGCAAGCTGAACCATAGCGGCGCTACCATCAGCACATCTGATTCCAGTGCTGTTGACTACAACCGTGCAGGCGTGCCGCTGATTGAAATTGTATCTGAGCCTGATATGCGCAGTGCGGAGGAAGCGCGCGCTTATATGGAAAACCTGAAGGCCATTTTGGAATATACCGATGTTTGCGACTGCAAGATGCAGGAGGGCAGCCTGCGCTGCGATGCCAACATTTCCATTATGCCTGAAGGCGCTAAGGAATTTGGTACTCGTGCCGAAATCAAAAACCTCAACTCCTTCCGTGCTTTGGAGCGTGCCATCAACTACGAGGTTGAACGTCAAAAAGAGGTACTCGAGGATGGTGGCCATGTTGTGCAGGAAACTCGCACCTGGGACGAGGCTAACGGCGTAACCCTGTCCATGCGTTCTAAGGAAGAAGCACACGACTATCGTTACTTCCCTGAACCTGACCTTGTACCCGTACAGCTTGACGATGCCTGGATTGAGCGCATCCGCGAAACCCTGCCCGAGCTGCCGGCGCAGCGCCAGGCACGTTTGATGAGCGAGCATGGTCTGCCGGAATATGACGCTTCTCAGATCGTTTCCACCAAGGCTATGGCTGAATACTTTGATGAGGCAGTAAAGACCGCAAAGGACAGCAAGGCAGTTTCTAACTGGATGCTGGGTGACGTATCTGCTTATATGAACGCTGAAGGCATTACTATTGCTGACTTTAAGGTTACTCCGGCACACCTGGCAGAGCTGGTTAACCTGATTAAGGACGGCGTGCTGTCTAGCAAGCTGGCTAAAAAGGTCTTTGCTGAAATGCTCAAGGAGGATGAGGCTCCGAAGGCTTTAGTTAAGAAGCTGGGCCTGGAGCAGGTTAGCGACGAGGGCGCTATCCTTAAACTGGTTGAAGAAACCATTGCCGAAAATCCGCAGTCTGTTGCCGACTACAAGGCAGGCAAGGACAAGGCTATCGGCTTCCTCGTTGGCCAGATTATGAAAAAATCCCGTGGCAAGGCTAACCCTGGTATGGTTACCAAGATGCTTAAGGAAAAAATGCAGTAAGGTAAACGCTCTGCAATAATTAATAAAGCCTATCTTCAACGCTTCTTGCTTGCGTGTAGCAGTGCGCAGGCAGGGAGCGTTTTTGTGTTTATATAAAATAAATGTTTAAAAGATCACTTTTCAGCAAATGCCAATGACATAAGCACATTTTTCATAAATAATGAGGGTGATAGAAAATACTCATTTGCGTCATAGAATCACAAAATATTAATGTTAATCTGCATAATTCAAAAAAAGATGCAGGTTAATTATTGAAACAACTAAGAATACGAAGGATAAAGTTATACTTGAGTATCATAACCATACTAATGCGATCCTTTATGGAACTGATTATTTGCGTTCAAGTGGATTTACCGATGAATTGATGTGGTCGCTTCACAAAATTATGATGTTAGGTATTCTTCCAGCCAAGAAACAAGCGTGTATTGGCAAATATAAAGAAAAGGATAACTTTATCGTCAACAGTGTTGGAACTGTGGTTTTTACGCCGCCGTCCCATACAGAGACTCAAGCTTATATGAGAGAGTTGTTGAAGTTTATGAATGATGTAAATGATGGGATCAATCCATTAATCAAGGCAGCTATTATTCATAGTCAATTTGAATCAATTCATCCGTTCGAGGATGGAAATGGTCGCGTAGGACGTTTACTTGTAAGTTTGTACCTTTATAAGTCTGGTATTATCAATTTTCCATTCTTTTATATCAGTGAAGCAATTAGTCAAGATAAGGGAGTATACTATAAGAGATTAACAGATTCACGCTTAAATAGTTATAATGAATGGTTGCAGTTCTTTTTACAAAAATGTATTGTGCAGGCGAAAAAACTAATTGGTTACATTGATGCTTTAAATAAGCTTTATAAGAAGACTAAGGAAGAGGTAAAAAATATAATTAACAGTCCGAAGTTTGATCAGATTATTGAATGTGTTTTCACGCAGCCAGTTCTTAGCGTTGCTTATTTGGCAGAATATCTTTCGGTTACTACTGGACAAGCCAAACGCTATTTAGACAAGCTAGAGGAAAAACAAATTCTTTTGGGTGATGATCGCAAGCGCGGTAGAAGATATTACTTCGTGGAATTACTAGATTTGGCTAGGGCACAGTAATATTTAGTACTTTGTCTGGTTGATATAACGAAAGGTGGTGATGCTTATGATTGAAAAAATAAGACGTACTAAGCGCTGGTAGATAGCGGTCAGTACGTCTTGGAGTTGAATGTGCGTACACATTCCCTGAACAAGACTGAGTATAGCACATTCTCTCCAATCCATCAATTGAAACTTTATAAATATGCTATTTATATGTTGTTGCTCCTGAAAAAGTAGCGGAAAGGATTGAGAGTATGTATAATCATACAAGTATAAGCAAGCGACAAAATCAATTGTTTTTAAGAAATCAATACGCCAAATGTGGACAGTTTGGCTTTCCCTTGGTTAGCAAGCAAGAATTAAATGTAATAGAAATTTCTCTTATAGCATGTTCTGATACACGTTCGCATGATTGTCGCAAAAACACATGCAGAGGAGTCCACTTCTTTGCTGATGATGATCGTTTTGAGGGTATTTATAGAAATCCCAAACGTTCTCTGAAAAAATTGGCACAATATGCTTTGGTTTTGACGCCAGACTTTTCAACCTACGCTAATATGGATCCATGGAGGCAAATTGAAAGTATTGCTCATAGTAGGCGGTGTGGTGCTTATTGGCAGGAGCATGGATTGACTGTTTTTCCTACTGTGACATGGAGTACGCCGACAAGTTACCGCTATTGCTTCGATGGCATTGAGAAGGGTTCAACTGTCGCGGTTGGAATGATTGGGTGTAAGCGTAGTAAGGCTAACTTCTTGCGTGGATACAATGCTATGTTGAAAAAAATCCAACCTAGCTCAATTATTTGTTTTGGTGATCCATTTCCGGAAATGCAGGGAAATATTATTACCGTCGATTATTGTGCTTCCCGAAAGGCGGTGCGGTAATATGGGAGGACGCGGTACGTATTCTATAGGGAATAATGTAGCATATACTTATGAATGTGTTGATAAGATTAATGGTGTAAAGGTACTAAAGCCAATTGACAATAAGAAATCATTGAAACTACCAGAAGAAGCACATACGGCGGGGAACAGATATGTATTATTGGATAAAGATGGAGTGTTTCATCAATATCGTGAATATGATGAAACCCACAAAGTGATTTTTGAAATAGGCTATCATCATGAGGCTGGAATGGGTAGCGGCTATGTACTACATGTTCATGTTCACATGATTCCTGGCGTTGAAGGACATAACAGTGCTGTAAAATATCCGATTAGTCAAGGAGATCCTTATTATGAAAAATACAAGGAATTTTTTGTGGGGGTGAAATGATGAAGGGGAACACGGTTACTGAGTTTATTGATGACCTTTTAATAGCTGGCGGGCCAGAGAAGGAGTTTGTTTTTCAAAATAAATTTTATTTTCTGGAGACATTGTTTAATGAGGTACAAGGGAAAATGGAACTTCGCATTGATGAATACGACAGGGTAGATTTCTCAAAACCAGCAATGGATAGGTATGTGAGAACATATAGCTTTTTAGGAAAAGACTTTGAAGAGTGTACCTCTAAATTCGAAAAAGCCAAGATTTTTAATGGACAGACTATCTATGAAGCAGAATCAGAAATTGAGGTTTTGTTCGGCTAGGTGATATTCATTGATTATTTATAAGCACTAATAAAAAATTTGCTTATGGAAACCTAATCGATAAGTCGATCCTCAACGCTTCTTGCTTGCGTATAGCAGTACGCAGGCAGGAAGCGTTTTTGTGTTGCGCAGAACACAATTCAATTTTCTGATGATCGTGATTTGTTTTTAGTATCACGCATATATGGACAAATTGCTATAATGTATTTAACGAAGATGTATTAGCAAAGGAGGCTTTGAATGTGTTTAATAATTGGTATGATGTGTTCCCTGAAATAACAGAAATTTCCGATAAAGCTTTACAAAAGCAGGTAATTGCTGTCTGCCAGGATGCGCTAGAAATTGGTGGTTGGCAGTTGGATGATTTGGAGCAGATTCCGTTTACGCTTTTAATTCCCAATACCAAATTCAGTTATCGCACTCATGTAAGAGCTGTGACAAGGATGGCCATGCGTTGCTATGAGGAATGGCAGGTGTATGGCGAACGCTTTGCCTTGAACCATGATTATCTGATTGCCGGAGGCATATTGCACGACGTAGGCAAGCTGATAGAATACGAAAAAAATAGCGCCGGCGAAACGGTGAAATCAGCTTTAGGACGCAATTTGCGGCATCCGTTTTCCGGAACTGCTCTGGCGGTTAAGCACGGTATTCCTTACGAAATTGCCCACATAATTGCCAATCATGCGCATGAGGGCGACGGAACGCTTCGCAGTCCTGAAG
>CAVAHH010000118.1:0-6189 GCA_963588395.1 bacterium | reverse complement strand
TGCGGCGGCATCTCCTGCGGGTGCAGGCACGCGTGCTACAATCGCCTCCAGCACGTCCTCAATACCCAGACCGGTCTTAGCACTGCACAAAACAGCGTCCGAAGCGTCAATACCGATGACGTCCTCAATTTCTTTTTTTACATGCTCCGGGTCAGCGCTCGGCAGATCAATTTTGTTGATGACGGGAATAATCTCCAAATCATTATCCAATGCCAGGTACACATTCGCCAAGGTCTGCGCCTCAATGCCCTGTGTTGCGTCAATAACCAGCAGCGCGCCCTCGCACGCAGCCAGCGCACGCGACACCTCATAGGTAAAATCGACGTGACCGGGAGTATCAATAAAATTGAGCATATACTCCTCGCCATTACGCGCCTTGTAGATGCTGCGCACGGCCTGCGCCTTAATGGTGATGCCACGCTCGCGCTCCAAATCCATGGAATCCAAAATCTGGTCCTCCATTTCGCGCTTAGTAAGAGTTCCTGTATATTCAATCAGCCTGTCTGCCAGGGTAGACTTGCCATGATCTATATGGGCGATAATAGAAAAGTTACGGATGTGATCTTGTGCAATCATAAAATTCTCGTCCTGCTCCTTCGTAAAATGTCTTATTCAAGGCTGGCGCATACGCCCTGCCTAATTTATTAGTACTAGATATTATACCATTTTCCCGCTAAGGCTGTAAACTAAAAAGAGAGACAGCTACTGCCGCCTCTCTTATACACCTGCTTACTTCAGCTTCGTGTCTTCATATTCCACGCACTTGTAGTAATTATCGATTTTATTGTTAAGCTTATCTAAGGTTGCCTGCATCTGCTGCATACGCTCCAACAGCTTGGCACGCTCTTCTATCAAAATCTCCTTGCGTGCCGCACGCGTCGCATCTCCCTGAGCAAACAGCGCTACGTACTCAATCAAGCTCTCCACCGAAATACCTGCTGCACGCATGCACTTGGCAAACTGCACCCAATTGCAATCTGTTTCACTATAATCACGGATGCCGCTTTCGTTGCGTGCCACAGGCGGCACCAGACCGATGCGCTCATAATAGCGCAGTGTGTCGGCACTGATATCGTATAATTTGCTGACCTCATTAATCTTCATGCTTTTTACCTCCGCTTTTTTACCGCAGTCCTGTATTGCCTTTATTGTAACACTTAGAGTACGCTCCAGGTCAAGCAGCCAGCTAAAAATTTTCTATGTGCTGCAAACGCCGAATTTGCATTTTTTACTTGCACAAACTGCGCAATCGTGGTAGAATAGTGCAGTACAAGAATATTCAGGAGGTGAAATTCGTTGCCGAACATTAAATCTTCCATCCGCAGTGTAAAGACCGACGCAGAACGTCGTGCTAAAAACGCTCCGATCAAAGCAGCTCTCCGCAATGCTTCCCGCAAAGTAGAGGCTCTGGCTAAAACCGGCGCTAAAGAAGACGCTCAAGCTACTATGGCTACTGCTTCCGGTTTGCTCGATAAAGCAGCTCGCAAAGGCATTATCCATAAAAATGCTGCAGCCCGCAAAAAATCCAGACTTGCAAAGAAAGTCAACGCTATGGCTTAATTTTTACAAGCTGAACCTGCTCTCTAAGGAGCAGGTTTTTTGCTTTTTTAGGACAATAACTAAAGCTTTGCCAATTGCCTCCCCTTTTTAGGGGAGGTGTCAGCGAACGTCAGTGAGCTGACGGAGAGGTTTCCGCCAACCTACGGCTAAGCATGTGAGCAGCCTTTGATGTAGCTGACATGATACTTTTTCCATGGCGGGAAAAAGTATCCAAAAAGCGCCTTATGTAGCTGCTCCACTGGATTCCGGCGACTATCTGGCGCATTTTTCAGGTCGTGGAGGGCGTTTGCATGCATGCGTCAGCACATCTGCCGCTCAACTGAAAATGTCCCTTTGATTTGCGTGCTACCATAGTAAAGCAATACATAGCAATGCTACCGCGTCCATCGTCCGTTCCAGATGTCGCAGTGCCAAAGGAGTGCAAATCCCTCTCAGTCTGTTCGCTACACTCACAGCCAGCAGCCCCAGGGCGCCCTCTCTTGCCCTAACGGGCAATTCACCTTGTCCCCCCTAGGGGAGCTTTTTTTGTTGTGCTCTCGCAACGCAGATTGCACCTTATCGGCAATATATTTTACAATTTCAAGACCGCCTAGAAGGTGCAAGATGCCGGGCACAGCGACGACGGCGTACTAAAAGTACGTCTAGGAGCTGTAACAACGCAGATTGCGCCTTATCGGCGGTCTATAGGCTTGCACACGCCGCAGCGCCCACACCCCTCAAAGCACATAGGTGTGAAGCGTCCTTCGCTGCTGCGCTTTAACTCATCTGCCAGATACTTTTGCGTAACGCCCATATCCAGGTGCTGCCACGGCAGTGGCTGACCAAGGCGCAGCTCACGCTCTGCCAGCTCCTCGGCGTCTATTCCCTGTGCCTTCAGCACCTGCTTAAAGTTACGTCCGCTGGTGTGCGCCTCTAAAAGTGCTTCACCTATGCGCCTGTCACCACGCGCCAGCACGCTCTGCACCACTGTTTCCTTCAACGATTCCGTAATCAGCTTAATGCGCTTTTCCTTCTTCAGTCCGTCACCCAAAATTTTAAAGCGTTTTTTGAGCGTACGCACGTTGCATAACGGTGCCCATTGGTAAGGCGTAAAAGGCTTGGGTACAAAGCCGTTCACCGAAATTACCAGCTCGCCCCTGTTGCCAACGGCGTCCATTTTTTCACGTACACGCCTGATCATCGCTACGGTTTCATCTATATCCTCATCGGTCTCACCAGGCAGACCTATCATATAATACAGCTTGATGTTGCGCATACCTGCGCCTGCCGCCAGCTCAATGGCATTGTATACGTGCTGTTCAGTTATCCCCTTGTTAATAGCGGCACGCATTCTTTCGCTGCCGGCCTCGGGGGCAACCGTCATCGTGCGCTGACCGCTCTGCGCCAGGGCAGCAGCAATCTGCTCTGTGAGCATGTCAGCACGCATGCTGGCCACCGAAAAGGGTATATCGTGCTCCACCAGGTAGGCTGTAAGAGCTGCCATCTGCGGATGATCCGATACTGCCGCTCCCATCAGTCCCACCTTTTTCGTCCGTGCGGGACGCTTGGCAATATCTGCCAAAATGGCCTTAAGCGACCGCGGCCGCGGCTTGCGGAAGCAATAGCCTGCCATGCAGAAGCGGCAGTGACGGCCACAGCCACGCGCAACCTCCACAATATACATGTCCTCAAATTCGGTGCCACCTGTTACAATAGCCGACGTATGCGGATATGCGTCAATATCGCGCACCCACTGGCGCGCAATGGTCGCAGGCGCGCCGTCATGCGCTACAAGTGCGGCAAAATCACCATTGTCATCATACTGCGCTTCGTAAAATTTAGGAACGTACACTCCCGGCAGCTGCGCCAATGCAGCAAGCCGCTCTGCCTTGCTGCATTTGGCATAAATAGTATCCAAAATCCGCTGCACTGTTTCCTCACCCTCGCCAATAACAAAGGCGTCAGCCACAGCTGCCATAGGCTCGGGATTAAAGGTGGCACAGGGTCCGCCCACAATCAAAAGCGGCTCACGCTCGTTACGTTCGGCCGCACGCAGGCGGATGTTGCCCAAATCCAGCACAGTGAGCAGATTATCATAATCCATCTCAAACGACAGCATCACAAAGATCACGTCAAAATCAGCCAGGGCACGCTGGGTTTCCAGGCTCAGAAGCGGCGTTTTGCTTTTGATATGCTCTGCCTGCAGGCGTTTATCCGGCAAAAAGAACCGCTCACAGGCGCTGTCGCCGCGGGCGTTAATCAGCTGATATAAAATATGCATCCCCAGGTTGGACATGCCCAGGTGATACACGTTGGGATAGATAAACGCCACACTATGGCGCAGTCCGGGCGGATACACCTGGGCGCCCCATTCATTTTCTCTTGTTTCCTTAATATAGTTTTTGATTTGCCAGGACAATACTTTTCCTCTCAGTTCCGCTTATTTATGTTGCGCCAGCTTGCTTTCAAACAGGTCGATAACCGTTTTGAGCACCTTCAGGCGTGCGTAATATTTATTGTTGCCCTCCACAACGGTCCAAGGCGCGTAGGAGGTGTCGGTGCGCACCAGCATTTCGTTAACCGCATCCTCATAGGCCTCCCACTTGTCGCGGTTACGCCAGTCCTCATTCGTAATCTTCCATTGCTTATTGGGATCGTTTTGGCGTTCGTTAAAACGGCGCAGCTGCTCATCCTTGTCAATCTGCAGCCAGAACTTAGCAATAGCAATGCCATGCTCGCTCCACTGCGCCTCCATATCCTTAATTTCGTCATAGGCACGCTGCCATTCGTGCGGTTTGGCAAAGCCTTCTATGCGCTCCACCATCACGCGGCCGTACCAGGTGCGGTCAAATATGGTAATATTACCAGGCTGCGGCAGATGAATCCAAAAGCGCCACTGATAATGAAATTGCTTTTCGACCACGTTAGGCGAGGCCACAGGATGCACGTTAAAGCCCAAGGGATCAAGAGCCGCCGTCAGGCGGCGGATAGCGCCACCCTTGCCGGCAGCATCCCAGCCCTCAAAGCCGATAACAGCAGGAATCTGTGCCTTAAACATTTCTATCTGTAGCTGCGACAGGCGTTTTTGGTACTTATCCAGCTTTTCCTTATATTCCTCCTTGGTAAGCTCTTTGTTAGGGTCCACCTTGCTCAAAACACCGTAGGTAACGGCAGTGCGCTGCGGCGCGGGAATCTCGGCCTTATCAGCAACTGCTGCTTCAATGGCTTCGGCAATCTTGGTAAAAACCTCTATCCTCGCGCTGCGGCCGTCATCTGCAGCCACCAGATGCCAGGGTGCGTTAGCAGTATCGCTGGCCTCCAGCATTTTTTCGTAGCGGGCCAGATACTTGTCGTAGTCATCGCTTTCGTCAATCGCAGGATTGAGATCGCGCCAGGCCTTACCCAGGGTTTTGGCATTTTTAGCAATGTTCTTTTTTTGCTGCTCCGGCGAAAGATGCAAAAAGAATTTCAAAATCAAATAATTATCATCTGTCAGCATCTTTTCAAAATTATTGATATGCTCATAGGATATCGCCAGGCATTTTTTGCACTGCTCGTCCCCATGCTTCAGCTCGTTGGCATGCTTAAGGTAATACCAGCTGCGGTGATAAACCGCCATGTGACCCAGTGCAGGCAGATGCTGCCAAAAGAAGGTGAAAAACGGCTGCTCCTGCAGACTGCCACCCAGGCGCACGGTGGAATAAACGTTAAAGCCACGCGCGTCCATTTGCTGCATCATTTCGTTAATCAACGCGCTACGACGGGCACCACGCCAGCCCTCAAAGACAATGATCACCGGCTTTTTGGCGTCACGCGCCAACCGCTGTGCCTTGCCCAGACGCTCGCCCAGAGACTCCATCTGCGCACTATATTCTTCCTTGGATATCTTTTTAGTCAAATCCAGCTTTTCCAGCATTTATTAACATCTCCTAAAAATTTTCGCTGCCGCCGTTCAAGGCCTTGGGCTTACCCAGCACCTCAGCCATAATCACACCATTGACCAGGGCCGCGTGCTTCAGCCTTGCGCGCGGTTTTTGCTCCGGCACGCCCTTTGGCGCATAGCGTGCGCTGAAGGCGGCAGCTGCAGCGTTCATCTGCTCTTCGTCGTAGCTGTAATCGCCACGCGGGTCATAATAAACCCTGCCCTTATCATGATTAAAGGCCTCATGCTCACGGTGCACCCTGCCTGTGCTGTCATGCGCCGCCTCGCCCTCATGATGCACGCTGATGTCACTGTCACGGCGCACATTAGTGCCATCACGTAACACCCTATCATCATCACGGCGCACGTTGGCACCATCACGCAGCACTTGGTCACCATCGTGGCGGATGCGCTGACGGGCGCTAGCCTCCTGCTTCTGCGCCTTGGACCTTGCCGTAGTCTTTTTCAGGCGACGCTCAAAATCTGCCACCACGTCGCTGCCATTAGCGGGCTCCTGCGTAGCTGAAGGCGGCATTTGCTGTGTATTTTCATTTTGCTTTCTGCGCTGACGGCGCTTTTTTTTATCAAGAAAAACGTTAATCATCATAAAGATGATAAACAGCACAGGTATCAGGTCGCTATCAAATAAACCACCCATAGCGCACCTCTTTATTATTTACTGCCATTAGGCTTATCGCTCTCACCCTCAGGGCCAACCTCGGCAATAG